>CALPIR020000030.1 GCA_943323675.2 Chitinophaga pinensis
AAACCATACCAACTCAATTCGCCCTGTCCCGTCAGTTAAGTCGGCCACTAAACGTTGTGCACGTTGCTGTCCAATAAGCCTTATGTTTTTAATTACTCCGCGCAGTTGGATGTATGGCATATCAGGCATAATTTGGCTTATTTTGTATACCTGCGACCGATCTACATGCCTATAAGGATAATGGAATAAAAGATCAGCAAACGTAAAAATGCCAAGTTCTTTTTTCAGCATTTCAGCTCTTGCTGTTCCTACTCCTTTTAAATACTCTATTTGCGTGGTTAAAAATTGCACCTTTGCAAAATAATATAATTAAATATGGGTACAAAAGTGGTTATCCGCAACTTAATTGTGCATTATTACTCTAAATCATAACTTAATTTAGCAGCATGAAACGTTTGTTATTGTATGTAAGTTTGAGCATAAGCAGCTATATCGCATTTGCTCAAACATTATTCCCCGTTCAAATTAAAGGTAAATGGGGTTTTACTAATGGAGCAGGTAAGTTAGCCATTGTACCGATGTACGACTATGCTGAAAGTTTTTATCATGGTAGGGCAGTAGTGGCCTTAAATAACCAACCTTGCGCTATTGACGAAACTAATTTCAGAGTAATCGATACCGGATTATATATCAATATTCAAAGATTTAGCGAGGGAGTATCAAAGGTTACTACAGTAAAGTTGCAACAGTTTTTTGTTGATGTAAATGGGAAAAAAGTTTGTAATGTTCCTTTAGATGTATACGATGCAAGGCCTTTTAAAAATGGATTATCCGGTATAGCTAAAAAAGTTGATATCCATGAAACGAAGTTTAACAACGACATTGTAAACTTGGGATACAAGTTTGGATATATGAATAAAAACGGCCAAGAGGTGGTGGCATGTAAATATGATGATGCGGATGATTTTGACAATGGGTTTGCTCGCGTTCGAGTTGATAAAAAGTTTGGTGTGATTGATACACTAGGCAATGAAGTTGTTGCACCTTTGTATTTTAATATTGGTAAATTTATTGAAGGTAAGGCTTGGGTTGATGTTGGGGGGAATTATGGCTATATAAACAATAAAGGAGACGTATTAATTAGACCAATTTACCAATATGCATATGATTTTAGTGAAGGATTGGCAGGCGTTAGCATAGAAGGTAAATTTGGTTTTATTGATGAGATGGGAAAGGTCGTGATTACTCCTCAATATGAAGCCATAAGGCCATTTTCGCAAGGATTGGCCGCTGTTAAACAAAATGGTAAATGGGGCTTTATTGATAAATCAGGTACGCTTAAAATGCGTTTTGTATTTGACAATGCAATGTTGTTTGTAAATGATAGATGTGCAGTTTTGATTAAACGTAAATGGGGCTTTATTGATGCTACTGGTGCTGTTGTTATTCCAGCAGAGTTTGATGCTGTAGGCACATTTAGCGATGGACTTGCAGAGGTTATGATTGGCCAAGTGAGTGTCTATGTAAACAAGCAAGGGATTATTATTCCGCAGTTAAAATAATATCATACTCGTTCTGTTTTAAATACTTGAATAATAATAGCAGTTCCAACTCGGGCTGCTATTGTTTTATATCCTTTAGTCAATTTAATACCATATAGTCATATCAATAGTTTTCAAATCGACAATGAATAGGTATGTCATTGTATAAATACATTCCAACTATTAACAAGTTTATTTTTCAGAAAATGCCCTCATTAATATGTATTCTTCATTGGACTTAAATTTAATTCGAGGGGTTTCTTTTTGAAATTATGTTTAGTCTGTAACACATAAAAAACGCGAATCATTTTTAACTGATTATGTTATTTTGTGTACGATTATAATAACGGGTTATTTTGGTAAAGAGTTTTTAAACTCTAGATATCTTGCATCAAATGTTCCCGAATTCCCACCGCTACCAAGACACTTCCATGTTTCTTCAATATTTAACACCCTATTGTCAGGATTAGGGTGGGTGCTTAAAAACTCCGGAATTGTGGCACTGCCACTTATTTTCTGAAAAAAATATTTTGCGCCTTGCGGATCATATTCTGTCCCCAATAAATACCTTACGCTATAATCGTCTGCTTCTGTTTCGTCTGTTCTACTAAATTTTAAAGCAAGCAGTTGAGCACCGATTTGAGCAATTTGTTGTGTGTTTCCACTAGTGAAAATTTGAATCAAGGTTTCAACGCCATATTGTTTTAGCATTTGATTGGCGCTATGTCTACGATCGGCATGTGCAATTTCGTGTCCCATTACCCCAGCCAATTGCATTTCGTTATCAAGATATTTTATTATTCCTGTGTATACGTATATGTATCCTCCTGGTGTGCAAAATGCATTTAGCGTATTGTCATCTTTAATGATTCTAATGCGCCAAGGGAATTCATCTTTATAATAAACCTTACTTGAATTTAAAATGGTATTACGTATACGGTAAATATGCCCATATGCAACTGGGTTAGTTGCTGAATCCAAAATAGGATAGTTACCGGGATCTGATTCTATTTGCTGAACAGATGCTAGTCCCATCTGTATATCTTGGTTAATATTCATCAATAAACCTACAGCACCCCCTGGTGCTTTACCTCCGCAATTATCAGTAAATGAGGCGTCTTTATCGCTGCTGCAACTGGCAAAAAACGTGATAGAAAAGGTAATAACTAATAATGTTTTTATTTTCATGGTAAGAAAAATATAATGACTAAATTAATTACAATTTAGGTTTTAATCCTAAAGATGCCGCTACTTCTAACATGAACGTGTATGCTTCTCCCGGATTATTTGCTATTTTACCCTCCAAAATGGCCTCTCTAATTTCAGTTTTTATTAATCCCACTTCACGACTTGGGCCAATTCCAAATGCTTTCATGATATCTTCTCCACTAATTGGAGGTTGCCAATTTCTTAGTGCATCTCGCTCTGTAACATCAACAACCAATTGTTTTACTTGTTCAAGGTTTTTCCTATATGTTTCTACCTTAACTTTGTTTTTACTTGTAATATCCGCTTTGCATAGCAAAAATAGTGCGTCAATATCTTCTTCTGCATCAAGTATTAACCTTCGTATGGCACTGTCAGTAACTCCGTCTTCAGCTAACACTTTGGGCCGATGATGTAGTGAAACTATTTTCTCTACGAATTTCATTTTTTCGTTGAGAGGTAGTTTTAAATTACCAAAAATCTTCTTTACCATGCGACTGCCTTTGTCCTCGTGCCCATGAAAAGTCCATCCAGTTCCTTTTTCAAAACGTTTGGTTAATGGCTTAGCTATATCGTGCAGAAGTGCAGCCCATCGTAACCATAAATCATCCGTATCTAAGCAAATGTTATCTAACACCATTAGGGTGTGGTAGAAGTTGTCTTTGTGTGCTTTTTCATCAATTACTTCTACTCCATGCATGGCAGCTAATTCAGGGAAAATTAATTGAAGTAACCCGCAGTCAAACAATAAATTAAAACCAATTGATGGTTTATTACTGAGCATTATTTTATTGAGTTCATCACTTATTCTTTCAAACGAAATTATTTTTATTCTATCCGCATTTCTTTTAATAGATTCAAATGTCTCATATTCAATTTCAAACCTCAATTGTGTAGCAAACCTTATGGCACGCATCATGCGCAATGGGTCATCACTAAAAGTAATATCAGCGTTAAGTGGTGTGCGTATGATTTTATTTTCTAAGTCTTGTATACCATTAAATGGATCAACCAATGTGCCGTAATCAGAGTTGTTTAAGCTAATTGCCAATGCATTTATGGTGAAGTCTCTACGGTTTTGGTCATCGTTTAAATTGCCAGGCTCTACAGCTGGTTTTCGACTGTTTTGCGTGTAACTCTCTTTACGAGCTCCTACAAACTCTACCTCCCAATCGTGAGTTTTAACCATGGCTGTACCAAAGTTTTTAAAGTATGAAAAACTACTTTTAGGAATATTGGCAGAAAACTGCTGAGCAAGCTTTATACCATCACCAAGAACCACTACATCAATGTCTTTACTTGGGCGGTTTAAAAATATATCGCGCACAAAACCTCCCACCACATAGGCTGGTATCTCCTGTTTATTGGTTACTTCTGCAATTTGCTTAAAAATGGGTTGCTGTAAATCTACCTTCACGATACAAAAATAAGGTTTATCTTATGGCTTCATGATTTTTTTAGGCAGTTGATCGAACTTTATTTGAGCTGTTACCATAAATCTAGTTGAGAAACTAGCGCCTAACGGGTGGTACCATTCTTTTTGATTAAATATGTTTCTTAAAGTCGCGTTGATGTTGATTCGTTCTCCCCACATTTTTTTATTAATGGAAACGTCTGTTGTAAAATTTGAAGGAATGTTTACTATTTGTAAAGCCCCATTATCGTAGTTTTGCCAAGCAGTTTTTGATAAGGCTTGTGTTCGCATGGCAACATCAAACCTTGCTGGTAATTTATAATACATGCTTAACAAAAGTTTTCTTTTGGCTTCGCTTGATAATACAGTTTGTAACTCTTTTTGATTTGACGTATTGTTTGCTGAATAATAGTCTAGTTCAAACCAAAAATTAGTTAGCACATCATAATGAATATTTAAGCCCCAAATTTTACCGAAAATATTACCATGTGCAGCCTTTGTTTGATAACCATTATATAAAAAACTAACAGCATTGGTATTTGGTATTAAGTACACTGCATTTTGCGAGTATCTTAAACCTCCGTGTAATGTTATTCTAAAGTAGTTACTTCCAAAATTTAGTTTGTAAAAATAGTCAGCACTTAGTTTTTGCGTAGGTAAACTGTTTAATTTTACGGGGTATGTATACATGGGGTTATTAATATTGCTATTGTGATTAACTCCGTAATGATACCATGTTTGATTTAGGAATTGGGCTAAACGTGTTTGTTGGTATGATCCTATAAAATTCCTGCTGCGTATACTGTTATTGTTTTTTTGATGACTGAAAACCAAGTTTGGATTAATGGTGTAATCCATAATATTTAGCATCGCATCCAGCTGTTGAGTTGTTTTTTTATTTGGTTTTCGTTTAATACTTGCATACGGTTGATGCTGCGCAATAAAACCTGCTGAGGTAGAGTAGGAGTAATAGTTTAATGTATATCCTATACTGTATTTTGTGTATGTTTGATTATCCATATATTTACTTTTACCCACCTCTGTATTTAGTGTATTTGTTAAGTATTTATACGCGGTAAAATCGTTGGTATTTTGCACCCAATTATTAAATGATTGTTGATTGATTGTTGTATTTATTTTTACATATCGATTATTACTAAATATTCGTTTAAGTGACAAAGTACCTTCTATATAACCTGTTTTAAATGGGTGTTCACTTCCTGTGAAATTCCTGAATAAAAACTCATCTTGTGTGCTTAATGCTGCACTTGCTTGTATATGTATTTTTTTGAATTGACCAGCTCCTTCTGCCCTAAACGACATTAATGTATTTTTATTTGCAACTTTAGGATACACCAAATATCGAGCAGTAATCATGGTGTCGCGAGCATACCAATCTTGAAAATTAAAACTTGTATTGATGTGAAATTTATCACCATAATAACCTAGCGAATGGGAGTACACAAATCCTGTTTTATCAATATTTGGTGAGCTATAACCCGCTATGTACTTTGCCGCACCGGGGTCATTAATTGGGTTGCCGTTATTAGCAATTACCCTATATGCTAATCCTTTAAAATCATTACGGGTAACAATGTTAATTGCACCAAAACCACAAAATTGTCCATTAATCATTTGTGGTGTATTAAATATTTCGACATAACTAATGTCAATAACAGATATACCCAACAAGTTGATATTTAATGCATCCCATCTCTCTAATTCTACTTTCTGTCCATTAACCATCAGCATTACATTTTGTTGTTGCTGTGTAGATGTACTTGCAATATTTAAATAATATCGATCACCATTAATGGTGCTGTAAGTTGTTTTATCAATCCATGACAACAGCTCACTCAATCTGCCAATTCCTTGCGCACGAATGAGTTCTGAAGTAATGTATTGTTTTTCTCCTTTTATTGGCTGTAAGGTTACAGATAAATTGGCACTTGTGGGTTGCTTTATATAATGCACCGAATCAGTTTGCGCCATTGCTACAAAGCATAAAGAAACCAATAATATATTTAAAAAGTATTTCAATTAATAAAGTTCTGAATGGCTTTGGGTGTATTGAAATAATACAACAAACCTGATTGAAAAAATAGTTGGTGCTGCTTATGAAAAGTTTGTGTGCCAACGTAAAATGAACCCGCTTGAAAGTGTAATTTTTTAAGTAGTTTAATTTGAAATGCGAGTCCGAGTTGGTATATTAATTCTGACTCGCGCAAGTTATTTATGTTGTTAGAATTTTTTTCAAACATCATGTAATTAGCGCCAAAAGCTGCATATGGTTTAAACCACATATTTTTTCTTATTGGAATGTTAAATAGATATCCAACTGTAAATAACAATGATTGATATTCTGTTAATGATGAATTTTTATTGGAGAAGGTTGTTGCAGTTAGCAACACCTCACCTTTGTACAAATTGGCTCCTAATTGTAATTGTACTCCTGTTGAAGTTACGTATTCAGAAAATGGCTTGTTGTTGTATAAAGGTAAAACTACCGCAGTTGATACGTTTAGTTTTGTTAGTGGTAATACCTGCTGCGCATTGGCATATAAACTAAAAAAAGTGGTTAGAAAAATGATTGCTTGTTTCAAATTATTTTGCAAATACTTTTTTCAAAATATCATTCACCCTTGCCAATGGGTCTGTTCTTATTGCTTTTTCTTCTTCGGCTACTTTTATAAATAATCCGATTAACGCTTTGTTGGTTACATGTGAACTTAAGCTATTGGAAGTTATCTTAGGGAAAAGTATTCCGTTTAATGAAGCAGTATTATATGCGCTTACAAGGTTGTTATATGCGGAGTTGGCCGAAACGCCTCCGATAAGGTCTTTACTTAAAGATGCATCAATTTTAGGTTGAAAAGCACTATAAAGTGGGGAGAAAGTTTTGTCTTTTAAGTAAAAAGTAGCTGCAGTGTCAGCACCATTTAATATACTCAACCCATCAGAAATACTTATTCCTGTAATTGCATCTATAAAAATTGGTTTAGCTTCTGTTGCCGCATCTTCAGCAGCACGATTTAAACTTTTAATGGTTTCCTCTAATAAAAAAGAACCACCGGGTACTTTGTTTATATTATCATAAATAGCTTTAGCATCATCAGGTAAAATGATTTTCACTACATCATCTTTATAATAACCATCCAATTTGTTCAAAATGGCAACAGAGGTATCGGTACCTACACTTAGTGCACTTTTTAATCCTTCAATTACTTCTTCGTTGGTTAAGCCGCTGCCGGCTAAAATTGCATTTAAATCATCTTCTGTACAAGATGTAAAAGAAATAATAGTGATACAAACAATTAATAACTTTCTCATATGTACAAACATAAAATAAAGTTTAAGCTTTAGTATACTTTTCCTGATACAGCATTAAATAAGTTTTTTATAGTATTATACTACTTATTTTTATTTGCCAATTTAAACGCAAAAAACGCTGTAGGGATATAGGCCAGTATCAAATCGCTAATATTAAACCAAATTGGTGCTGGTAACAACATTACATTTGCAATGCCAGCCATTAAAAACAGAATTCCAATGAACATTGCAAATTTCAATTTGTTAGTTGCTGCAATTATAGTGGCCGATATTGCACCCATAAATGTGCCCATAGCATGTGCCAAAAATGGAAATATAAAGTGTTTAGGTTCTAAAAGATGAAGACCTGATTTTAATCCTTCATAAGTTTTTATATCAACACCACTCGGTGGCGCTATTACTGCACTGCTAATAGATATGATTGCTCCGTTTATTAAACTACCAATTGTTAGGCCGATTAATACAGCGAGTATGTTCCTTAAAGTTTTCATATTGACGTAATCAAAACGTGAATATAAATGGCTTAGTTTACATATAAAAAAATAGTTGGTTATTAAGAACTAAGTAGGTCATTTCGAGTAATGACTTACTTAGTTCCTTTTTATTTAAATACTATAGCTCCGTAATTGTAATGTTTACATCTGATTTTATTGTTAACCTTTTGTTGTTTTTTTTTGCATTCAATAATATTTCTAATGCCTTTTCTAAGCCATTTTTAAGTTCTATTATTCTTTTTGCAGCATGGGCATCAACCTTCCCATACCTTTCTTGGGAGCTAAAGTTTTTAACTTGATGAAAGTTGATTTTGCTCGAAAATATATTTACTAAAATTTCCGTTGCTTCCCTATCATCAAAATCACCATCAATAAGTGTTATAAATTCTGTTTTATTCATAATTTGTTTTGTTTTGATTAGAAAGGTTATGGGATGCAAATGCTCCAATAATGATTGAAACAGATGCATATAAATGACTAATGAAAACATCAATTGTAAAAAGTGATATGATTAGGAATAGTAATATCATAATCATGTAAAGTCCTGTTTTTAAAACATTTTGTTTCATTTTTGTCATGTCTAATTGCATTATTACTTCATCAAATGTTATTGTCCTTGCCCAAGTGAGTATGCTGCCTTACCATCAAAAGCATAAAGGTTTTCGGTTTTAATCGTGTCAATGTCATGTTCCAATGCATTTTGTAGCAGATGAATAATGTCTAACTTGTTTATTTCTTTTTCTGGTTTCGGGGTCAATCTACACCTCCAATGGTCAGTGCAAAAAGTTTCTTTAAATCCATCAGGCCAAACCTTTATTCCCCTATTTGTTATCATGCTAAGTTTAATTCCTTCTGTTTCAATTTGTTTTATTTTTTCTGCCAATTCGTTTGGGTTATTGCCCTTCCAATCTACAAATATATCAACCCCTACTAGGTCTTTTTTTGAAGCTGGTTTACGTTTGTATTTGGGAAGATGTAATGCAGAATTATTAGCATATGATGCGGGTTTCAACACGCTTGGTATATTGCCTAAGTTTTTAATAATAGCTTCTGCAAATTGTTTAGTGCCTACTTTTTGTTTGCTTATTCCATCTTGAAAAATGTCTTGTGTATGTATACCTTCTTCCAAAGTTTTTAGCCAAGCATTTTGAATTTTTTCTGCTATCTCTGATTGTCCGATGTGATTAAGCATCATTACTGCACCTTGCAATAGCCCAGATGGATTGGCTACGTTTTGATTTGCAATAGTTGGCGCAGATCCATGTATGGCCTCAAACATTGCGCATTCTTCACCAATGTTTGATGAACCAGCTAAGCCCACTGATCCTGTTACTTGAGCAGCAATATCACTTATTATATCACCATATAAATTAGGCATAACAATCACGTCAAATTCTTCGGGGGTATCAGCAACTTTAGCGGCACCGATATCTACAATCCAATGTTCGTTTATAATCTCAGGATATTCTGCTGCAATTTCATCAAATACCTTATGAAATAAACCGTCTGTTTGTTTCATAATATTGTCTTTAGTAAAACAGGTTACTTTTTTACGGTTTTGCTGTTTCGCAAATTCAAATGCATACCGTACAATTTTTTCACAACCTGGTCTGCTAATTAATTTTAGACATTGTATTACCTCATCGGTTTGTTGATGCTCAATACCAGCATATAAATCTTCTTCATTCTCTCTAACAATCACCATGTCCATAATGGGGTGTTTTGTTTTTACAAATGGATGTAAACTCATACATGGCCTTACATTGGCATATAAGCCTAAAAACTTACGTGTAGTAACATTCAAACTTTTGTAACCACCACCTTGTGGTGTGGTGATGGGAGCTTTTAAAAATACTTTATTTCTCCTGATGGTTTCCCAGGCTTCGGATGATATTCCAGATGAATTTCCTGCTAGGTATACCTTTTCTCCCACCTCAATTTCTTCAATCTCAACTTTAGCTCCAGCGGCAAAAATAATATTTAAAGTGGCTTCCATAATTTCTGGCCCTATCCCATCTCCTTTGGCTACAGTTATTTTTTTCATGATGAATTGTTTAGATTTAATTTATTGAGGCAAAATTGCAGACTCTTATATATAAATTATTATTTATAATTGTAATGTTATACATTAATAATTTTTATGAATTACACACTTAATCAATTAAAGATATTTTTAAGAATTGCCCAAACAGGAAGTGTAACAAAGGCTGCTGAGGAATTACATTTAACCCAGCCCGCAGTTTCTATACAGTTAAAAAACTTCCAAGAGCAATTTGATATTCCATTAACTGAAGTTGTAGGCCGAAAAATTTACATCACAGATTTTGGAAGAGAAATAGCTGAAGCTGCCGAAAATATTATAAACCAAGTGCATGCAATTAATTATAAAACTTTAGCATATAAAGGACAACTTACAGGAAGATTAAAGATTTCTATTGTTTCTACGGGTAAATATGTGATGCCATATTTTCTAGCTGATTTCATGAAACAACATTCAGGCATTGAGTTATTAATGGATGTTACAAATAAAAATAAGGTAATAGACAATCTTGAAAATAATGAAGTTGATTTTTCACTTGTTTCTGTTCTTCCAGATGGCTTGAATATTGAAAAGTTAGATTTACTTCAAAATAAATTGTATTTGGTTGGAAGTAATTTAAGCGGTATTGAAAAAGATTTGAAAACTAAAGAGTTGTTGGGATACTTACCTTTAATATTTCGAGAAAAGGGATCTGGTACACGACAAAGTATGGAAAGTTTTTTTGAACGTAAGAATATTTTAGTGCTAAAAAAAATGGAACTAACTTCTAATGAGGCTGTGAAGCAGGCATTATTGGCGGGCTTAGGTTATTCTATTATGCCGCTTATTGGTATTAGAAATGAATTACACAATAAGGAGCTGCAAATAATTCCGATTAAAGGGTTGCCTATAATAACCAACTGGAGTTTAGTATGGTTAAAAGGTAAAAAGCCATCACCAGTTGCTAAGGCATTTTTAAACTATTTAAAGCAAGAAAAAACACAAATTGTGCATGATAAATTTAGTTGGTACGAGCAATATTAATTGCTAAGTAAATATTTATTGTGTTTAGATTTTAAAAAATCTTTATGCTATTTCATTAAATAATCGCAGCATCAAGTGTTTATCCTAATGCTGCGATTTAATATTTTTTAAGTAATTACTTCAACTGATAATCTAACCATTCGAAAAACACGCGTTGCCACAAAATAGAGTTTTGTGGTTTTGTTACCCAATGGTTTTCGTCAGGGAAATACAAGAATCTACTTGGTAATCCTTTTAGTTGCGCAGCATTAAAGGCTTCTTGTCCTTGACCAAGTGGCACACGAAAATCCTTTTCGTTGTGAATGACTAACATCGGGCTATCCCAGTTTTGTATAAACTTATGTGGTGAGTTGTCGTAGTTTTTGCTTCGTGGAGCTTGCCAGTATGGGCCTTTGTTGTCATTGTTGGCAAAAAACATTTCTTCTGTTGTGCCATACCAACTTTCAATATTAAACATCCCGCAATGTGCCACAAATGTTTTAAAACGTTTTTGGTGATTACCAGCTAACCAATATACACTGTAGCCACCAAAGCTTGCGCCAACAGCCGCGCGTTTTTCTTTTGCAACGTAATTTTCTTTACTGATTTCATCAACAGCACTTAAATAATCGCGCATACATTGTCCGCTGTAATCGCCAATAATAGCATCATTCCAAGCACTTCCAAAACCAGGTAAACCTCTTCGGTTTGGGGCTATTACAATGTAACCATTGTTTGCCATTAATTGGAAATTCCAGCGGTAGCTAAAGTACTGACTTACCATACTTTGTGGTCCACCTTGACAATACAATAAAGTTGGGTAACGTTTACGGCTGTCGAAATCAGGCGGGAAAATAATCCAGGTAAGCATTTGTTTTCCATCAGTAGTGGTAATCCAACGTTTTTCTACTTTACCTTGTTTAACATTGCTCCAAACTGGTTGGGTAATAAAAGTAAGTTGTTTCTCGTCTCCATTTTTTGCGATACTAAATAACTCTGTAGGATTGTTCATGTTTTGGCGTGCACCAATGAGCGTAAACCCTTTTTCGTTTCCAGCTAAAGCAATGCCTAAGTAATCGTTATCACCCTTTGTAATTTGTTTTACTTCGGAGTATTCTGCTCCAGCTTTTTTTGCTTTTTCGGTAGATGTAAATATGTTTTTTGTACCTTGGTACTGCGAAATGAAATATAATTGTGAGCCGTTATTTGTCCAACAAAATGCATCGGTTGTATAATCAAATTCTTCGGTTACATCAACCTCTTGTTTATTTGCAAAATAATATACCATTAAGCGATTTTTGTCCGCTTCGTTTCCGGCACGTTTCATGCTTAACCAAGCAATCTTTTTTCCATCAGGACTAAACTGAGGCTCTCTATCATAACCACTATTTAGTTCGGTTATATTTATTGTTGATTTTGTTTCGATGTTATAGATGAAAATATCTGTATTGGTGCTTACCGCACTTGGTGTACCATTCAGTTTTTTACATGAAAATGCCAAACGCTTACCATCAGGACTCCAACTCATTTCGTTTTCATCACCAAATGGGGGTTCTGGTGCATGGTATTTTTCATCACCTAAAATATCAATAGCAGTGCCTGTTATTATTCCATTTTGATAGCTTACAACAAAAGGATGATTATAGGTAAAATCATTCCAAGAGTCCCAATGACGATAATATAAACCATCAATAATCCTTGCTTTAACTAAAGGAAGATCTGGGTACATTTCGGTTACTGTTTCATCAAGTTTAACTTTTGCTATATACATAAGGTTGTTCATGGCAGGAGCGTACTTATAACCCTCAATACCGCCTTTAACTTGTGTTATTTGTATAATATTACTACCATCTAAATTAGCTTCGTATAATTGTACATCACCATCTTTAGAAGACATAAAAGTTATACGTTGTCCATCTGGACGAAAACGCGTTCCAAAGGCTCCTGTTTCTGGTTTTACTACATTAATAGGAGTTCCTCCTGCTGATGGAATAAGGTAAACCGTATTTGCTCCTTTATTGGTGGCAACCTCATAGTTTTTCACTTCAAACAATACTTGTTTACCATCGGTAGAAACCACTGGGTTACCGACACGGCCAAGTTGCCATAAGGTTTCGGGAGTAAGTTTTTGTTGCGCGTAAGTTTGTTGTAGCATACACAGCGATAATATGGTGATAAATATTTTTTTCATGTTGCTTGAGTAATGAAATTTGATAGCAATATATATAAAAGTGTTGCTGTTTAGTAAGTAATGTTGATTTGGGTAATAATTGCGTTAGGGATAAAAGCGTATATCCTTTTGTTTTGGGTGGATAGTAGGGTAGAGCAAAAGATAGCAGCGCATAGCCCGACCTGCGTTTGGCAGCTTTGCGCTATGAAGGGGAACGCCCAATATTCACTATAAACAAATACACTCATTTCTATTTATTGCTATATGAATGTTATAAGGTAATATTTACTTCGTTTATTATCATGTCTTCTAATGTTTCGCGTTTGCGAATAAGGTGTGGTTTACCATTATAAATCAGTACCTCGGCTGGTTTTAAACGTGCATTATAATTACTTGCCATGGTTATACCGTATGCTCCAGCATTTTTAAAACAAAGAATATCTCCTTCGCGTACTTCGTTAAGTTTGCGGTCCCAGCCAAAGGTATCTGTTTCGCATATGTTACCTACTACGGTATAAATGCGTTGTTTCCCATCTGGGTTGCTAATGTTTACGATTTCGTGGTAAGAATCATATAACATGGGACGTATTAAGTGGTTTAAACCGCTATCAACTCCAACAAAAACTGTAGCTGTAGTTTGTTTTATTACGTTCGATTTAACTAATAAATATCCGGCTTCACTCACCAGGAATTTACCAGGTTCAAACCATAACTCTAAATCGCGGCCATATTCTTTACAAAAAGCGGTAAAACGAGATCCTAATAATTGTCCTAGTTCTTCAATATCTGTTGTAATGTCGTTTTCTTTATAGGCCACTTTAAATCCGCTGCCAAAATCAATAAAGGCTAAGTCTGAAAAATCTTTTGCGCAATCAAATAAAATCTCAGCTCCTTGTAAAAATACACCAGCATCTAAAATATCGCTTCCAGTATGCATGTGCAAACCGTTAATATGCATATTGTTTGATTTTACGACACGCACTACGTGTCGTAATTGGTATATACTGATTCCGAATTTACTATCAATGTGACCGGTGCTAATTTTACTATTACCACCCGCCATAATATGTGGATTTAGACGGATACAGCAAGGTACAGTATTTCCATAAATGGCTCCAAATTGTTCTAAAATACTAATGTTATCTATGTTGATATGTACACCTAAATCAACAGCTTCTTTAATCTCATCGATACCCACACAATTAGGCGTAAATATAATTTCATTTGGAGTAAATCCGGCTCGTAATCCTAATTTAACTTCATTAATGGATACGGTATCTAATCCACTTCCTTCAGTCTTTAGTAACTTTAAAATAGCACTGTTATTTAATGCCTTACAAGCATATTTTATCTTTATATCAATAGGATTAAATGCGTTTTTCAATCGTTTATACTGCGATATAATTTTATCTGCATTATAAACATAAACTGGAGTGCCAAACTCATCGGCCACATCGGTTAGCTTCACACCACCCGCGTAATAAGCATTGTTGTTAAATTCCATTAATATAATTTTAAAAAGTGGAGCAAGATAGCAAAAGGATGTGGAAGTTGGAGGCCAGATATTGTAAGGGGAGATGTTGGATTTAGTTTGTTGAGAGTTAGTTAGTTTTAACCACTAATTAAAATCAATGTAACTAATCTTTTGCTGCTTCGTCCATCAAATGTTTAGCTAGGTCTTTCCCTAAATAATTATCAATAACAGCATGTATGATATATAACAATGGAGTAAGTGCAATGGCAACTATAAATTTATATAAATAATTTACAACACCAACGGCAAGTACAAGTGTTAATGGCCAGTCGCCACCAATATAAAAAGCAATAATTAGCACAACAAAACTATCTATAAACTGAGAAACCAAGGTTGATCCTGTACTGCGCAACCAAAGTGCTTTATCGCCAGTTTTTGTTTTAATTAAATGGAAGGTATATACATCAACTAATTGCCCGAATAAAAATGCCACTAATGAACCTATGATAATCCATAATCCTTGCCCAAATATACTGCTAAATGCAAGTTGCATATTTAATGGGCCCTGTGCTGTTTGTTTTGTAACCCAAAAACCTGCAGGTACGGTTTGAATAGAGGCATAAACTGCAACAAATGCATAAGTAATTAAGGCTGCAGCTATATATGAAAATAAACGCACACCATGTTTACCATAATATTCGTTGATGATATCGGTCATAACAAATACCATTGGCCAAAGTAAGACTCCCGCTGTCATATTAAACGAATAATTGTCGCCAAGTAGTTTTATTTGGAATGGAGATATACCTAATGTTTCTTCCACCGAAAAAATCTTAACACCAACAAACTCAGCTATTATAGCGTTAGCAATAAAAAAGGAGCCGAGTATTAAAAATAATATATTGCGTTTAGATTCTTTCATGCTAAGAATTGTTTAAGTTTTGTTCTTTGTTAACTTACGGATAGACTAGTTTGTTTTGTAGTTTTTACATTTATCTTATCGCCTCCCGTTAATAATTATGCAATTTATTTGGAAAAGTAAAATTATTTTAAACAGGTGATTATTAACAATTATTTAAATGAAACACTAATTTTTTTCACACCCATTAATTATTTGTTATACGGCTAAACGTAACCAAACTAGTTTAATTGGTGTATTCTTATGTTTGATTTATTGCTTTATTTTTTTATGTTATCCTAAACAAATTCATTAAAGGAAATAACTAGTTATGTGGATTTAATAGGTTGAATATAAATACTCTGAAATTTAACTTATAATTTCAAATTGCTCTCCCATTTTAGGAATGGTTATATTTGTATAACCCACTTCTTCCAATTTTACTTTAAGTGATTCTTGTGCATCAATTTCTCCATGTACTAAAAACACTTGTTTTACTTTATTTGCTTTTTGATTTTTAAGGTATTGAATAATTCCATTGTAATCAGCATGTGCACTGAAGTAATCCATGTTTACTACTCGGGCATTTACAGGATACATTACACCAAATATTTTAACTTCTTTTGCTCCTAATTTTAATTTGCCACCT
>CALPIR020000031.1 GCA_943323675.2 Chitinophaga pinensis
CGGTACCGGAACACTAACCATGCAAGGACATTCACGTGTAACTAACTGGGGAAATATCACAGCAACAACGATGGAGGGGTTTCTCACATGGGAACCATTAGCACAAACGGTGGTCATGTATGGTTAGGTGGTTCAAATAGCAGTGGAGGAAGTTATACTTGGAACGGATTAACAGTTGGAGATGGTCCTTCCGTAGGCGCAAGCGGATATAACTGTAATGCAATGGATTTATTTGGCCATATAACTACTTCTGGTGGTGATGTTTTACTTTGGGCTGGAAATGGTGGTTGTGGAGCAAGCGGCATTGTAACCAACGATGGATGGCAAGTAAATGTTGGAAACGGAGATATTGTATTGATAACGCCTTATATTCTAGGAACGGGACCTTCTTTATTTTTCCGTCAAAATGGAGGAACATTTACCATGGTTCCCAATGGTACAAGTTTCCCAAATACAGTAGATTGGTCACCGATATTAGGCACTTATGGCACCATGACGGGTTGGAACCTACCGGGAGACTTTAATTATTTATGGATAGAGAACCCAAGCACGCTAACCAATTTTACGCTTGGCCGTTATGATGGGATGACAAATGGAGGCACACCCGTTGTTATGACCAATAGTAGTAATATTACAATTGCACAAGCAACATCAATTGCAGGATCAATGAATTTTTACGGTGGTGAAATTGCATTGAATGCTAACATAGCTACAACCAACACAACAACAGGAAATATTTCATTAAACGGCACCACACTATCGGGTTCAGGCAATATCGCTATTGCTTCAAATCGAATTGCAACTCTAAATTTCTCTTCGACCTCAACTTATGATGGTATCATCAGCGGTACAGGCAGTGGATTAACCAAAACAGGTGCTGGTTTATTAACCTTAACAAAAGACAACACATACTCTGGCACAACAACAATCTCATCTGGTAATTTACAAATAGGCACAGGCGGATCGGTAAGTCAAGCTTCCAGTGGCACTATTGCCAATACCTCAAGTGTTTCTGTTGCAAGTGGTTCGAAACTTATGCTATCACCAAATGAAAACCTGGTTTTCGCAGCGCCAATCTCTGGTGATGGAGGTGTTGAAGTAAAAGGAGCTTCGGGTAACTACTACAATTCTTTCTTAACAGGAACTGCTGCAAACATAGTTACAAACTCAACAGTTTTGGAGGTATTAACACGTATTACAGGTGGCTTGCAAAGTGGAGCCGCAGTTGCAACCAAAACAGCCGGAGCATACATAAAATCATACCATGCTGCAACCAATACTGCTACATTACAATTTCAACAATTTGATGGTTCATATACCAAATGTGTATTTGTCCAATTAACTCAATCTGGTTCTAATGTTCAGATTAGAGGAAACACCTCAATTTTCAATGGTGCTGCCTATAGAAACGGAAATCACCTAGGTGCAGATATGTCAACAGGAAGTACTACAGCAGGTTTGGCAACAAGTGCTGGTTCAGCAGGTTATGGTATATCACAAGTATACATGTCGGGTAAGGTTAATTTTACGGGAAGTTTAACCTATACGGGTAACACCGTATTGAGCAATACAGTTACCAGTGGTACAGGAACTAATGTTTATTCCTATACATCTAAAGGAACGCAAGAAATTACTGATGCAAGTTCTAGCTTTCCACCAACTAGTACGGTTGTTAATAATGGATTGGTTATTTTTAATCGCAGCACAGCACAAACCATACAAAGTAATTTAGAAGGTACCGAAGATGTTTTACAAGTTGGCGCCACCATTACTTTAAGTGGTACATGCACACATAGTGGTATCACTACAATCGACCTAAACAAATCATTAATTATCGGAAATAGTTCTACAACGGGTTCGATAACCAGTAATGTTATAAATTATGGCTCTTTAACTTTTAACAGAAGTGATTCATCTTCATACCCAGGAGTAATAAGTGGTACAGGTAGTTTAATTAAATCAGGTGGCGGAACTCATATATTAACAGGGTTAAATACTTACAGTGGAATAACCACAATTAATGATGGAACATTGGTAATAGAGCAAGATATTCCAACCACAAGTAGTGTAAGCTTTTCGGGTTTAGGGAAACTGGTTATTCAGCCAAGCTCAAATAGCTTTACATCTGCTGTTTCTTATCCTATTGCAGGGTTTAATATTTCTAGTGGTATTGGTGGACTAACCATTGGAAAGACTAGTAATGTTGCTAATGTAACTTTTACAACTACTACAACAATTGCAGGTCCAATTGCAGCATACGGTGGTACTATTGCTATAAATGGAGCCTTAACAGCAACCAATGCCAATATTACTTTAGGAGCAACTACTGCTGTTACACAAACCCAAGCCATAACTGCAAATGGTATATCGCTTAGCGGTGTGGGTAATTTTACGCTTAACAATACATCAAACAATTCAGCAACTATTTCCGCTGGAACAAACGATGCAAAAATTGGTAATTTATCATACACAGATGCCTCGGGTGGATTAACCATTGGTAATATAAATAATCCGGGTGTTTATTCATCGGGCACAGTAAATATTGAAACTTTAAACGGTGATATTACTTTAACAGAACCCCTTTTAACAACCAATGCTACCGCAAGCGCTGTTAAGCTATTTGCAGATAAAAATAAACTAACTGGGGATGGAACGGGAGGTAATGTAACATTAACAGGAAATGGAAATATTACTGTTGGAAGTGGTGGAACAGCCATGGTATATGCAGGTAAATATGGCTTATGTACAGGCTTGCAAAAAATATTAAATACCTCAAGAGTTAGGTACAATGTTGATGTAACAACAAGCAGTTTTTCTCCAGCAATTGGTGCAGGTATATATGGTTTATTTAGAGAAGGTCCTTTTGTTTGGAACGGAACTTCATCTGTTAATCATACCTCTGGAACCAACTGGCAAGGTAATGCCACACCACCAGAAGGATCATACATTCAGGTGAGTCCAACTGCTACAAATAGCATTGTACTAGACAATAATTGGAATGTTGGCTACATAGAGTTACCAGCGGGTAAAACAATTGATTTAAATGGTTATAACTTAACCATTACCGGTGCACTAATTGGTAGTGGTAAAATTAAAGGCAGTACAACGTCATCTTTAACCATTTCAGGTGGTGTTGAGTTTGGAACTTTGTACATGGATCAAACCACAAATGGTGGTACCAATGCACTACAAAACTTTACTATTGATAGAGCAAATCAAACCGTTACCATTGCCGATACTCTTGTTATTGCTCACAATGGCACCGTAACGCCTACAGCGGGAACCATTGCCACTGGTAATAAACTAAAAATAATATCAACCATTAACGGTACGGGCAGAATTGCGCAACTTGGCAGCAATGCAGATATAACCGGTGATGTTACTTTACAACGACACATTGAAGGAAGTAATATTATTATGAGAGGCTGGAGAATGATGAGTATACCAACAACCAACAATACCTTTAACCAATTAAGTGATGATGTTTTGGTGAGTGGACCCGGTGGTGTCTCTTCTGGCTTTGATATTGCGGGTTCAACTTCATCGATCAGGCTTTGGCAAGAATCGGCTTCTCGCGGTTGGGCTAGCATTTCAAATACTAATAATACACTAACTGCCGGTAAAGGTGCGTTAATATTTTTTAGGGGTGATAGAACGCAAACTACTTCTTTAACCAATACAAGCGTAGTTCCTAATAATGTTACATCAGATTATGTTGGCCCAATTAATAAAGGTAATGTGTTAGTGAATCTTGATTTTGCTAACGACTCTACTCCTATTTACGGAAAAGGATTTAACTTAATGGGTAACCCTTACCCAAGCCAAATAGATTGGGAAAACATCAGTAAAACTGGATTAGTGGACAGCTACTTCTGGGTATGGAATCCAGTTACTAAAGGATATGTTTCAAATTCAACTGGAATCATATCATCAGGGCAGGCATTTTTTGTTAGGGCAACACAAACATCACAAACTGTAACATTTGAAGAGAATGATAAAACGGCTACAAGTGCTACTGCATATTTTAAAAATAGCCAAGAATTAATTGTAAAAATGAACCTTGATAGCATACAATACGATATTGCTTGGCTTAAATTTATGGGCGGTGCAAGTAAAAATTATGTGTTTAAAGAGGATGGTTTGAAATTAGCAAATACTGGGTATAACCTGTCTTTCAAAACCACCAATAACGTGGCTACCCAACATAACATTGTAGATTTCCTTTCATTAAATCAATCAGATACATTTATACTTAGCGTTAACTCATCAACTAACTCGGCATACACCCTTTCGTTTGATAAACTAAACCAGATACCAAGTAACAAAATGGTTTTATTAAGAGATTTGAACAACAACAGTTTAACCAACTTGCGTTCAAACAATTCTTATGCATTTACCATCAACAATAATTTGATTAACTCTTATGGTAACAGGTTTTTATTAATTATAACAGATAGCTATAATCCATTGCCAGTTAGTATCACCTATTTTGAAGGAGAGCGTAAGTTAGACATGAACCAACTAACCTGGAATGCAACCCAAGAAAAGAACATTGCATATTACCAAGTTCAGCGCTCGCTTAATGGCAATGATTTTAATGACATAGGTATTGTTAAAGCAAAAAACAGCAGCACCACGCAATTGTATTTGTTTAAAGATGAAAATGCAGCAGATTTAGATGTTGCCTATTACAGACTTAAAATATTTGAAAAAAATGGAGAATACGATTACTCCAATACAATAGTAATACATGCCAATAAACAACCTGAAATTACTATTAATGTATATCCAATACCAACAAAAGATTGGATAAATATTGAAACCAAAAAAGATATTTTAGACCTTAAAATATTTGACTTAAGAGGGGTATTGGTAAAAGAAGCAAAAGCACTAAATAAACTTAATATAAATAACCTAGAACCAGGAGTTTATTTACTTAAAATTAATACAATAGGTGGACTTAGCACACATAAAATCATCAAACAGTAAAACAAAACGCCCTTGCAATTGCAAGGGCGTTTTGTTTTAAAATCTGTTCAATATATTTTTATTCGATTACAAATTGAACAAGTTTGCTTACTTGATTCGCTTTTTCTTTTGCACCATTAAGTGTTGCAGCAGTAACCGTAATATGACCCATTTTGCGCATGGGCTTGCTTTCTTTTTTACCATACAGGTGCACATAAACACCCTCTATTGCACTCACTTCTTCTAGCCCTTGAAGCCTATATGATCCGCTAAAATCATCAGCCCCTAATAAATTCATCATAACAGCTGGCTGAATCAAATCTGTACTTCCTAAAGGCAAACCCATCAATATACGCACCAATTGCTCAAATTGAGAAGTATAACAAGCTTCTATGGTATGATGACCAGAGTTATGCGGTCTAGGAGCAACCTCATTCACTAGTATTTGATTATCATGGGTTAAAAACATTTCTACTGCATATACTCCTACACCGTTTAATTTTTCAATTGTTAGTAATGCTATTTCTCGAGCCTCGAGCTCCTTTTCAGTAGATAAATTTGCTGGACAATCTAAGAAAGTAACCAAATTCGCATTGGGATCAAACTCCATTTCAACCACTGGCCATGTTTTAACATTGCCATGAACATCGCGGGCTACCATTACCGAAATTTCTTTTTGGCAAGGGATAAAAACTTCAATTAAGCTAGGCGAACTAAAAGGTATCAACTGCGAATTAGATAATACATCTGCAGTATTAAAAATAGTTACCCCCTTTCCATCATAACCATCTTTACGTGTTTTAGCAACTAATTTTTCACCTCCAAATTTTTGAATGGCTTTATGCCAATCTTCAACCGTATCAACTAACACAAAAGGTGCGGTTGGTATTTGGTGCGTTTTAAAAAAATCTTTCTGGATTCCTTTATCTTGTATTATTTGTAATACTTGAGGCGAAGGAATAATTTCTTTGCCCTCTTTCTCTAATTGCATCAATGTTTCAACATCAATGTGCTCAATTTCAAAAGTAAGTACATCACTAATTTCAGCTAGTTTTCTAATTGCATCACCGTCTGTAAGTTTTCCTATGATATGATTTTTTGCTAG
The DNA here is from genome assembly GCA_943323675.2 of Chitinophaga pinensis. Lineage (GTDB taxonomy): Bacteria > Bacteroidota > Bacteroidia > UKL13-3 > UKL13-3 > UBA6183. Next base: position 6,074 of record CALPIR020000031.1, read on the forward strand.
TGCGGCACAAGAGCAATCAGCAGCATCCAAAATATTAAAATCGTTATTTATGCGAAGAGACTCTTCGATCATCATACGACCAAGTTGACCACCACCTATAATTCCGATGGTTTTGCGAAGCGGATTGGTATTTTTCACTTGGCAAATTTAGACTTATCAACCACACAATAAACAGATTTTTTTAAAGGTCAAACATTTGTGATAATAAAGCAGAAAAAGACCATTGACAGAAATCAAATAAATTTATTAGTTTTTTTAGGGTCTATTATCCTATTTTTGCGGCCTGAAAAATATTTAACACAAACAAAATGAGCGGAAAATTAACATTTACCATGATTAAACCGGATGCAGTAGCTAACGGCAACACAGGCAAAATTATTGACCATATAATTGGTAAGGGATACAAAATTGTTGCCATGAAATATACGCGCTTAAGCGCTGAAAAAGCTGGTGAATTTTATGCTGTTCATAGTGAGCGTCCATTCTATAAAGATCTGGTTGATTTTATGATTTCGGGCCCAATAGTAGCTGCAGTTCTAGAAAAAGACAACGCAGTTAGTGATTTTCGCGATGTAATTGGTGCAACAGATCCTTCTAAAGCAGAAGCCGGAACGATTCGTAACCTATATGCAAAATCTATTGATGCTAACGCCATTCACGGTAGCGATAGCGATGAAAATGCAGCTATTGAAGCTTCATTCTTCTTCAATGCATTTGAAAGATTTTAACGCCACCCAGCCAGGTGAACCAAAAAGCCATTCGATTAAGTTTGAATGGCTTTTTGCTTGTTAGGCTTATTGTAAATATTTGTTCCGGTAACGAAGCACAATAAGAGTAATCCAAATTCTTGCCGATTTTTATTAAATTCGTTATCTGAAATTCTAATGGAATTAGTTATAATTATAGGCTTAGTAATACTAAATGGCATTTTTGCCATGTCTGAGCTGGCACTCGTTTCATCAAAAAAATATAAACTTGAAAGTGCAAAAAAGCGTGGTCATTCAGGAGCAAAAACTGCAATTGACTTGTCTGAGAATCCGACTAAGTTTTTATCTACAGTACAAATTGGCATTACCTTAATTGGTATTTTACTTGGAGTTTACAGTGGCGAAAAATTAACAAATGATGTGAAGGAAATGTTAATTCAAATTCCTGTATTGGCGCCTTATGCAGAAAACCTAGCCGTTTTGGTCATAGTTGTTTTTATTACTTATTTATCAATTGTATTGGGCGAATTGTTTCCCAAGCGCTTAGGAATGACATTTCCTGAGCCGATTATTATGGTTATGGCTAAACCAATGCAAATACTAGCTAAAATAACGTCTCCATTTGTTTGGGTATTAACCATTTCAAACAACCTATTACAACATCTATTTGGCATAAAGAAAATAAGTGAGAGTAAAGTTTCTGAAGAAGAAATTAAATCGATAATAAAAGAAAGTGCTGAAGGGGGTGAGATACAAGATATAGAACAAAATATTGTAGAGCGTGTATTTGAGTTAGGCGACCGAAAAGTAAATACACTATATACCCATAGAACAGATATTGTTTATCTTGATGAAAACGATACTTGGGATATGATTCGTGAAAAAATAAATACCGAAAAGCACTCGGCCTACCCTGTTTGTAAGGACAAAAACCTAGATCATGTCATTGGCATATTACTACTAAAAGATTTGTTTAGTGGCAATTTAGATAGAGATTTTAGCATTTTACAATACGCCAAAGAACCGCTTTTTTTAAAGGAAAATATGTATGCTTACAACGTATTAGAATTATTTAAGCGCGAGAAAATGCATTACGGTATTGTGATAGATGAATATGGCACAACACAAGGGATTGTTACTATGGATGATGTTGTTGATGCTTTAATTGGTGATGTAACAGAAATGGATCAAGATGAATACAAAATTATTGTACGTGATGAAAATAGTTGGTTAGTAGACGGGCAATTCTCGGCTATTGATTTTGTCCGTTATTTTAGCTTGTACCTTGATGAAGAAACGCGTGAAGAATATACCACTGTTGCAGGATTAATTATTTTCATGAGCAACACATTGCCAGATGTTGGGTATAAAATTACAATTGGAGAGTATACGTTAGAGGTAGTGGATAAGGACGGTCAAAGAATAGACAAAATTCTGATAACCAAGGCTTCATTGGCGCCTTAATGAATAACAGTGTATTCCCACAAATGAATCAAAGTACCCTCTTTTAAAACGGCTGATTTGTATTCAATGGAAACAACTGTACGTGTATTGATTTTAATATCCTCAATTTTCCTAGGCAATCTATCAGCTAAACTTCTCGCCACAAAAGCACTCAATGGCTCTATATCGGGTATTGTATTTGAAAGCGATATAATCAAGTCAATGCAATTAGTACCCCAAAGATCAGATACTACCTCTCTAATGTCAAATAATCGCGTAAATGATTCGTTACAATAAAGTATCGTTCGCTCATTATTTTCTATCAATTGAGCAGGATTATTTTTTGTATATATTTTAATTTCAGGAGATAGCATCTTTAACTTTTAACCATGCGATTATAAACAATTACCATCTAATATCTAAAATATTACGCAATTCGCATATCAACCAACTAAAACGACTATTACAATTACAGGGTTAAATCGTTAATTTCGAATATTATTTTTATGTCAACGTGTTAAAAAATATCAAACTTCTAATCATGTTACTGTTATCGGTAACAAGCATTAGTGCACAAGAAGTAACTCATGATTATATCAAAAAATATAGCACTATCTGTAAGTATTTATCCGACTCATTTGAAATTCCTGTCGAGTTAATTTTAGGTATTGCAATTGTTGAAAGTGCGTCTGGAACAAGCAGAAATGCAAAAGTACTAAACAATCATTTCGGAATAAAATCAGGAAACACGTTGCGAAATATAAAAGGTATACGAACTCGTTTTCGCGATTACGATTCTGATTCCGCTAGTTTTGTCGATTTCTGTTTATACCTCAAAAGAAGAAAATTTTATATCACATTAAAGGGTAATTTTAATTATAATGCATGGCTGAATGAAATGGCTAAAATAGGTTACAGTGGCTCGCCACAAGCATGGAAGGCAAAAATCAAGTCTCAAATAATAAAATATAACTTAATAGAGTTAAACTCTCGCAATGCAGCATCAAAACAACCATAATAAACCATTTTTAATAGTAGCTTTTACCTGCATTTTTTTACTTTTAATAAGTGTTGTTATTCCACAAAAATTTTGGAAAAACAACAACTTATCAGCTGTTCATATTTTCTCTGATTTAGAAACACTTGCAAATCCAAGATACAATGCAGCCCACAATAAGAAAAAAATGGGCCCACCACTAAAGCAGCTAGTAAAAGATACCATAGAAACAAATAAGGATGTTGCCATAATTATTAGAAATGATATAGGAATTGAGCACCCTGACACCCTCAAAATACAAAATGGTATGGATGCATTTTTAGCATCATTAAACCAACAATACAGTAATAAAAACAGAAAGGTGCGCATTGGTTACTTCGGAGACAGTATGATTGAGGGTGATTTAATTACTCAAACCATTCGTGCTATTTTACAAAATAAATTTGGAGGTGATGGTGTAGGATTTATTCCAGCTACTAGTATTGTTGCTCACTTCAGGCAAACTGTTAGGGCATATGCAAACGAAAATTGGGAAGACATTAACTTTATTAACAATAAGCAGAAATTAATACTGGGTTTTAGTGGACACTCCTTTTTTGCTAAAAACAATGCTAATATTAGTATTAAACCTGGTGGCGGAAAGCACTTATCAAGCTTATACAATGTAAGCATTTTATATGGCAATGGCACGATAGATCTTGCCTGCAACAAACAATATTATAAACTTATTGGTAACGGCTTTTTTAACGTGGCAAAGCTTAATAACGATAGCAATTTGAAATCATTGGAGCTTAATTTTAAAGAGAGTAAAACTCCGCTATTCGGTTTTGCATCCGAAAGCAAAACAGGGGTTATACTTGATAATTTGTCTTTTAGAGGAACAAGCGGAACAGAGCTAACCCGATTAAACTCTAAAATGCTAACACAAATTGATTCGTTGCGCCCATATGATTTATTGGTTTTACATTACGGCCCTAATTTATTATATAATGATAGCATAATTAACTTTAAGTATTACCAAAAACAATTAGAAAAAAGCCTAAAACACTTACGTAAAGCTTTTCCGCGCAGTAGCATTTTAATAATTAGCACAGCAGATAAAGCCTTTAAAATTGATGGTGAATTCAGAACGGGAGATGGTGTAGAAAATCTACTGAAAGCACAACAGGCCGTTGCACAAAAATTTGGATGTGCATTTTTTAATTTATACGAGGCCATGGGCGGATATAACAGCATGAAAACATGGGCAGAAAAAAAACCAATATTGGCAGGTAGTGATTATACCCACTTTAATCAAAGTGGTTCGGCTAAAATTGGTAGATTAATTGGCAATGCAATACTAAATGAATATGAACAAGCTTATCCTACTCGCTAGTTTGCTTATAATACAAGCCGCTGTGTTTGCACAGCCAGTATTAATAAATGATGATAATGTAATATATCAACCCCAATCAGTAACCATTGATACCTATAACAAAGTTTTTAAAGTGGTACACATAGGCGATTCTCACATCCAAGCTGATTGGTTTAGCGGAAAATTACGCAGCTTACTTCAAGAACAATACGGTAATGCAGGTATAGGTATATTATTCCCCTACCGTCAGATCAAAACAAATAGTCCACCTACATTTAGTACTGTAGCAAGTGCTCCATTTATTTCCTCCAAAATAACTAAATGTAAAACAGGGTGTGAAGTTGGAATAGCAGCATACAATGCACTGATACCGGCAGGTAGTATGGTGGTTTTTAATATTAAAAAGGATACCCAACCACAATTTGTGAGTGTAATTTTTCAATCAGATAATGAACATGCAATTGGTTTTAACCACGATAACCAAGAAGAAAACTATACTACTCAATCATCACCAAATTACACTATTACCAGCTATAAAAAGCCTTTAAGTAATAGCTTTCATCTCAGTACAAAAAGTAATATTACATTAAACGGATTAATAGCAAGCAACGGAAATCCTGGTATACTTTATTATACCATTGGTGCAAATGGTGCAACATTTAATAATTACATTAACTCCAACCTATTTTTCCAACAACTTAAATCCTTGCAACCAGATTTAATTATCATATCAATGGGAACAAATGAAAGCGTCAGTGATATTTCTGCCGATAGCTTAAACGTTCAATTACAAAATTTCCATTCGAAAATATTGGAAGCTGGAGCTAATAAAATAATCTACACCACCCCAGCAGATAATTACCTTCGCAAGTCTGTAACTACACGCAAGAAAGTGAAGGGCAAATGGAGAACCCGAAGAACAGTGGCATACATTAATAACCCAAAAGTGGAAACAATAAGGCAAACTATAATTAACTTTTGTAACCAACAACAAGTGATGTGTTGGGATTTATACCGCGCAATGGGTGGTGACAGAAGTATGAGACAATGGGTACAAACAGGATATGCAGCCAAAGACCACATACATTTTAGTAAAGGAGGATACGAAATTCAAGGAATGCTTTTGTTTGATGCACTACAAAAATATGTAATTAACAAATGAGCGATTTTATACAAAAAGTAATAGCGCAGCTCATTTACAACCCTGATGAACCAATATTGTTTAATACTGGGTTTTTCTTGTATTTTTTATTGGCGTTTATGGGTGCTTATTTGTTGTTACATAAAAACACCAAACTACGCACCGCTGTGTTTACTTTGTTTTCTTTATACTTTTTTTATAAAGCCTGTGGATACTATGTTGGCTTAGTAATTTTAGCAGCCATTATCGACTTCAATTTGTCAAACTTAATATATAAGTCTATCGGTATAACAAGAAAAAAACTCCTTTTAATATTTAGTATTGTTATTAATTTGGGGTTACTTTTTTACTTCAAATACACTGATTTTTTTATTGGTATAAGTAATGATTTAGGATTTACTAATATCACACCATTAAGCTTGTTACTTCCTATCGGAATATCATTTTATACTTTCGAAAACATTAGCTATACCATTGATGTATACCGTGGTGAATTTAAACCTGTAAAAAGCTTTTGGGACTATCTTTTCTTTTTGTCGTTTTTCCCGAAATTAATAATGGGTCCCATAGTGCGTGCAGCCGATTTTATCCCTCAAATACATAAACCTTACCAACTTAATAATACCGCATTGGCAAAAGGGGCTTACCTGATTGCTGCTGGTTTAATTAAAAAGGTTATCATAAGCGATTATATATTTGTTAATTTAGTTGAACATGTTTTTGAAGCACCCATGCGATACAGCGGAGTAGAAAGCTTATTAGCTGTTTATGGATATGCACTTGTTATATATTGTGATTTTAGCGGCTACAGTGATATGGCTATTGGATTAGGTAAATGGTTGGGGTTTGATATTAATATTAACTTTCTATCACCCTACCAAAGTAAAAATATAACTGAATTTTGGCGCAGGTGGCACATTAGTTTAAGTACTTGGCTACGCGATTATTTATATATTCCATTAGGCGGAAATAGATTAGGTAAGGCCCGCCAATACATTAATCTATTTGTTACAATGCTAATTGGCGGATTATGGCATGGGGCTAATTTCACTTTTGTTATTTGGGGGGCATTGCATGGTATTGCATTGGCATTAGATAAATTAAGACTGACTTATCTTAAAAATGTATTTTGTTTTATTCCGACTCTTGTACGCAAATACATTGGTATATTTATTACGTTTCATTTTGTGTGCTTTGCTTGGATATTCTTTAAATCGGAAAATTTAAACATTGCTTTTGATATGATCCATCAAATTACTACAAACTTTAACGTGGAACTAATCCCGCAAATTTATTTAAACTATACACCTGTTATTGGTATGATGTTTTTGGGTTATTTATTACACAGCTTACGAGATAATTTAGCAGACGATGTAATTGCTAAGTATAGTAATATACCATTGTGGGTATATGTAGCTGGATTTACTATTCTAATTATTTCTTTGATACAGTTTAAATCGGCAACACCAATAATGCCTATTTATTTGCAATTCTAGTTTGTATCCATTCCATAACTGTTATAGGTATCAACAAACACGTAAGGGCATAAATAGTATCCTCAATGGGTATAGTGTAAAGTCGTAATCCAAGGTTTTCTGCATTATTATACCAAACCACAGGTTCTGGGGTGGCTGCGCCTGTTAATACTCCATTAATGATAAAAAATGGCAACAAATGTAATATGTAGGCAAGCCAAAAATATCCCATCCAATTACTTTTTATAAATAAGTAATGTATTAACAAGAGCACCGAGGCAATAAGGCAATTATAAAATGTGTATGTCTTATCGGAGTTAAATAAAGCCATTACAAAAGTTAAAATCAGAAAAAGAAGGGTAATGTGATGCTTATGTTTGGCAAAAGGTTCGGTTTTGATGTAGGCCTTTAAACACACATAAATAAATACACTTGCATAAGGCACAACGATAAAAAAAAGCCATTCTTCTATTGGCAAATCATTTATTCTTGTTGACCAAACATAATCATTATTAAAGCCCCAAACGCCCGTTCGTGCAAACCATCCATCCCACAAAATAAAGATTAATCCGTTTAAGGAAATACCAGCAAAAAGTGGAAGCCAATTTTTATAAAAGGCAACTTTTTTATCGAAACTTAACAAAAAAGGACCGAGAAATGATGCAAACATTAACCACGCATACAAAGTCATATTTATTTCGAATTATTTACTGGTGTTGGGGTCTTTCCAATATTTTACAGGAACGATAAGCATACCAAAATTTTCACTGTATTCTTTATTTAGATGTTTATGATGCATTTTGTGTGCCCTTCTTATCGCTCTTACATATCGGTTATTCCAATGGGTAAATATTTTAAAACGTTGATGAATAATGATATCGTGAACCATAAAATAAGCCAATCCATATAACGAAATGCCAATACCTATGTATAACCTAAAGTCACCTCCAGCCATTAAACCTGTCATATAACAATATGCACTTGGTACGGCATAAATTAAAAAGAAAGCGTCATTCTTTTCAAAAAAACCTGGCTCAACCTGATGATGATCCTTGTGTAAATACCATAAGAAACCATGCATTACAAACTTATGCGAAAACCAAGCCATAAACTCCATAAAAAAGAAGGTGGCCAATACAATCATCATATTTACAAGTATCATAGTATTAATAACAATAAGTTAAGTTAAAAGTTTAGTTAAGAAATACATTCAAACCAATAAAGAAAAATAACTGCAGGATAAATAATACCGCAGCAACTTTATTGGTACTGTTTAATTGCAAACGAACAAATAAAAAGTTAAATGCAAACGAAAACAAGAACCACGCTGTATAATTTTGAAGTGGAATAGTGTTGTTCTTCCAGTACCAAAAATCAAGTCGTTGAGATAGCTGTTCAATCCAGAAATCAGAAAAAACCATCAATATAGCGCCCAATGCAGGAGCTAAAAATTGATGTTTAAATAAAGTAAACTTATTGCTTAAAACACCAACAATACTCATGCTACTATAACTAAGCATAACCCAATTTATACCAATTATTAAAGGCACTTCGGCTACTTTAATACCTAAATTATTGCCATAAAAATACTGCCCAAATATTTTACCACTTGTTATTCCTGCTAACTCTAATAGATAGCCAAAGCAATATACCACAGCCAAATAAAAAACAAACGACTTATTGTAGCCTTCATGAAACCACAATACAATTGCTACACTGATTAATAAATTTACAGGGGTTAATTTCATCAAGTCCTCATTAAAAAATGCGGTTCCTATTAAACCCACGGCATATAAAATTACCAAAATGGCAATAGCAATAATTGGCGATTTAGCTTTCATGAATAATCTTCATTTATAATTTCTGTTGTAATTTTTGCACTATTTAAGCATAGCGGTAATCCACCACCAGGATGAACACTGCCACCGCAAAAATACAAACCTTTTATACTACTACTAAAATTTTTATGCCGCAAAAACGCTGCGTACATGTTATTGCTGGAATTACCATAAAGGGATCCACCAAAAGATGATGTTTTACTTTCTATTGTAAGTGGATTTAATATTTCTTCAACTACAATATGTGCCTCTATTTTTGTTTTAAGAAGCCTATTTATTTTTGATATGATTTGTTTACGCGCTTGGGCAATAAAGGCATCCCAATTTTGTGTGCTGTTAGCAGGAACATTAATCATTACAAACCAATTTTCGCATCCCTCAGGGGCATCATCATTCTTATATTTACTTGTTACGTTTATGTATATAGTTGGGTCGTAGTAAATACTTTTATAACTAAAAATATGTTTAAACTCGATTTTATAATCGCTACTAAACAAAATATTATGTAAATCTAATTGCGGAAATAGTTTGTTAATACCCCAATAAAAAATTAACGCTGAAGAGGACTTCTCTTGAGAGAGTAATTTGTGTGGTTGTGGTTCGTTTTTTAAAAGTTTAGTATATGTTGGATGAATATCTGCGTTACTTAATATGATGTCTGCAGGAACAAATCCCTCGTTTACCATAATACCTTTTACCACTTTATTTTTTTTTACACCCTCCGTTTTTATCTCTTTAACATTGCTATTAAAAACAAACTTAACACCCAATTCAAGCGCTAACTTATATATGCTGTTTGTAATGGCTATCATTCCCCCTTTGGGGAAAAACGTTCCTATGTTATGTTCCAAATGAGGTATCATGGTAAGCATTCCAGGCGCCTTATAAGGACTACTTCCGTTATATGTAGCAAATCTGTTAAAGTACTGAACCAAATGAGGGTCTTTAAAGGCACTTTCGTTTACATCATTTATGGTTTTAGTTAGCTGGTAAGTAGCAAGATTAGAAATGGCCTTCAATGTATTTATGCTGGCATATGTACTTAACTTGTGTAAA
>CALPIR020000032.1 GCA_943323675.2 Chitinophaga pinensis
ATTTGGCTTGGTTATTTTAATAGATAATGAAAGGTAAAAACAAAAAAGCGACCCCGATTAATCGAGGTCGCTTTCATATTAAAGTTAATTTAAATTTAGTTCAAAACTTCTTTCACATCTACGAAAGGTAAGTTAAAGGCATCAGCAACACCTTTATAAACCACTTTGCCATCAACAACATTTAATCCTAGCTCTAATTCTTTGTTATCAGCACAAGCTTTTTTCCAGCCCTTGTTTGCTAATTGTAAAGCGTAAGGTAAAGTTGCGTTGGTTAGCGCTAAAGTTGATGTATAAGGAACTGCACCTGGCATGTTAGCTACACAATAGTGAATTACGTTATCAACTACATAAATAGGATCTTGGTGTGTAGTAGCTTTTGATGTTTCAAAGCAACCTCCTTGATCAATAGCCACATCAACCATTACAGTACCTGGACGCATGGTATTTAACATGTCTCTGGTGATTAATGAAGGTGCTTTTGCACCTGGGATTAATACTGCACCAACAATTAAATCAGAAGTTTTAATCGCTTCGCGAATGTTATACTCGTTAGAGTAAACCGTTTTTACATTAGCAGGTAATAAATCATCTAACTGACGCAAACGGGGTAAAGAAATATCCATTAATGTTACATCAGCGCCTAAACCCGCAGCCATTTTAGCCGCTTGTGTTCCCACAATACCACCACCTAGTACCAATACAGATGCAGGACGAACTCCGGGAACGCCACCTAATAAAATACCACGTCCACCCATTGGTTTCTCTAAGTATTTCGCACCTTCTTGCACACTCATACGGCCTGCTACTTCACTCATTGGAGTTAATAGCGGTAAGCTGCGATCAGTTTTTTCAACGGTTTCGTACGCTACGCATACCGCTTTACTCTTAATCATTGCAGTTGTTAATGGTTCGTGCGAAGCAAAGTGAAAGTAAGTAAACAACAATTGACCTTCTTTAATCAAAGGATATTCTAATTCAATTGGCTCTTTAACTTTTATAATCATTTCAGCTTTGCCATAAACCTCTTCAATGGTTGGTAACATGGTAGCACCAGCTGTTACGTATTCTTCATCTTTAATACCACTGCCATTGCCTGCGGTAGCTTGAACAAATAATTGGTGACCTGCTTTTACCAATGCCGAAACGCCTGCAGGTGTTAAACCTACGCGATTTTCGTTATTCTTAATTTCTTTAGGAACTCCTATGATCATAATAATATGTTTTTTTAAAAGGTGAGCAAAAGTAATACTCTAATACATAAAACAAAACGCCTCGCTAAAATGTGCAAGGCGTTTTGTGTATATCGATAGTTTTTTTCTTCTAGTTGTTGTTTCTAACTGGAGAAACAGGTTCGGGTGTATTTACTAAAACCTCTCCTTTAATACTTAGTACAATATCAGCACCGGCATTAGACTTAACCGTAATAACCTTGTGAAAAGCACCTGGCCTACCATAAGAGTTATAAGCAGCTTTTATGGTAGCCTTTTTACCTGCCATGATTGGTTCTTTTGGCCATTCTGGTGTTGTACAACCACAACTGGCTTGAACATTGCTTAAAATCAATGCAGTTTTTCCAGTATTTTCAAACACAAAAGAATAAGTAGCTAGCGTTCCTTCTTTTATTTTACCAAAATTGTGCTCAATTTTTTCAAACTTAATTATAGGCATGGTATCATTAGCATTGTTTTGGGCATTAACACCTAAAACAATAAACAATACCACTAGCGTTGCGAATATTTTTTTCATTTACAGATATAAAATAACCTGTAGGTATTATGCCTACAGGTTTGTGTTAAAATATGAGTATTAATTAGTTTGAGGGAGTTGCTGCAGGAGCAGCAGCGCCTTTTACTTCACCTTTAAGTGTTAATGTAACCATGTCGCGACTTGCATTTGAAGTTACAGTAACGGTTTTCATAAAGGCACCTGGGCTTGCAGCATTGTATGTTGCTTTAATATAACCTTTTTTGCCTGGGGCAATTTTCTCTTTTGTAAATTCAGGTGTTGTACAACCGCAACTTGCAGCAGCATTAAAAATAATTAAATCTGATTTGCCTGTGTTTGTTACCACAAATGTATATGAAGCTGGCACACTTTGAGGAATTACACCAAAGTCGTGTGTTTCTTTTTCGAAAGTGATAACTGGTACATTTTTGTCAACCGGTTTTTGCGGAGCAACGGTTTGAGAGTTTGAAACGAATGCAGCGCTAACAGCTACAAATGCGGTAATTATTAACTTTTTCATGTTGTATTATTTAATTTTTCTTTTAATATTTCAAAAACTGTTCCAAAAAATGAATTACTCAAAATGGAACATCGAATTTACATAAGCTAACTGTAAATGCAAACCTTTTACCCTTAAAATATCCTTAAGACTAAAAAAGCGAGTTATCAAAGTGATTTTGTAGGCTCATTCAATGGTTATATATTTGGCCACTTATTACATGTAACCGTATGGGAAAATCAAACCAAGCAAAATTTAATGCAGAAGAGTTTAAAGCTTCAGTTATAAATGATTATGTAATAGCATATCGCAGTCGTCAATCCAGTTTACTGGGTCGTAAGGAGGTGCTTACCGGAAAAGCCAAGTTTGGTATTTTTGGTGATGGCAAAGAATTGCCTCAACTAGCAATGGCTAAAGCATTTAAGGATGGAGATTTTCGAAGTGGATATTACCGCGACCAAACGTTTATGATGGCAATAGGACAACATACTGTTCAAGAGTTTTTCGCCCAACTTTATGCCCACACAGATGTGGAAGCAGAACCTGCTAGTGCTGGACGTATGATGAATGGACACTTTGGCACCCGCAGTTTGAAGGATGACGGAACGTGGAAGGCATTAAAAAACCAAAAAAACTCATCTAGTGATATATCACCAACAGCGGGACAAATGTTACGTTTGGTTGGTTTAGCTCATGCCAGTAAATACTACCGTCAAAACGCAAAAATTATTGGCGATAACTTGTTTAGCGATAACGGAAATGAGGTTGCTTGGGGTACAATTGGTAATGCATCATCTAGCGAGGGGCACTTTTTTGAAGCAATAAATGCAGCAGGTGTGTTACAAATACCAATGGTTATATCTGTTTGGGATGATGGTTACGGCATTTCTGTTCCGGCAAAATATCAAACTACCAAAGAGAATATCTCGGAGATTTTAAAAGGGTTTCAACGCGATGAAAAAGGTAACGGCTTTGAAATTATTGTTGCCAAAGGCTGGAATTATGCCGAGTTAGTAGCTGCATACGATAAAGCAAGCAAAATTGCTCGTGAAGAACACGTACCCGTTTTGGTACATGTCACAGAATTGACTCAGCCTCAGGGTCACTCTACCTCAGGTTCGCATGAGCGTTACAAAAGTAAAGAGCGTTTAGATTGGGAACAAGAGTATGATTGTGTAGAGAAATTTCGTGAGTTTATTATAGACAACAGTATAGCATCAACTGATGAGATTGAAGCGATAGAAGCTGAAGAAAAAATGCATGTAAATAATGCAAAAAAAGCAGCATGGGAGGCTTATTTATCGCCAATAAAAAACGAGGTAAAACAATGTGTTGCTTTGTTAGAACAATTGGCAAGCGAATCTGGTAAAAACGAAATCACAAACATTGCAAACGAGTTGTTAAGCATCAGCGAACCTATACGTAAAGACATTGGTGTGGCTGTAAATAAATCATTACGCTTAACATACGCAACCGATTCAACTGAGCGCAATGCGCTGATACAATTTAAAGCTAATTTCAAAGAAATAAACGCGGATAGGTACAACAGTTACTTGTTTAGTGAAAGTGCTGAAGCTGCTTTAAAGGTAAATGAAGTAAAACCTATTTTTAGTGATGATAGCAAAGTAGTGGATGGACGCGAAGTAATGCAAGCCTTTTTTGATTTGGCTATTACCCGCGACCCACGAGTATTTGCATTTGGTGAAGACGTAGGTAAAATTGGTGATGTAAACCAAGGTTTTGCTGGATTACAAGAAAAACATGGAGAGAGCCGTGTGTTTGATACAGGTATTCGCGAATTAACCATTATTGGTCAAGGTATAGGAGCTGCATTACGCGGTTTACGTCCAATTGCCGAAATTCAATATTTAGATTATTTACTTTATGGCTTGCAACCTTTAAGCGATGATTTAGCTACACTTCAATATCGCACCAAAGGTGGACAAAAAGCGCCTTTAATTGTACGTACCCGTGGACATCGTTTAGAGGGTATTTGGCACAGTGGTTCGCCAATTGGCATGATAATAAACTCTTTGCGTGGTATGCATATACTCGTACCACGAAATATGGTGCAAGCTGCAGGTTTTTACAATACGATGTTGCAAAGTGATGAGCCTGCCCTAATAATTGAGTGTTTAAATGGATATCGTTTAAAAGAACGTTTACCTGATAACTTAGGTGAATATACTACACCTATTGGTGTTCCAGAAACAATAATTGAAGGTACTGACATTACAATTGTAAGTTACGGAAGTACGCTACGTGTAATTGAAGAGGCCGTTATGCAATTGAAAGATTTTGGTATCAATTGCGAGTTAATTGATGTGCAAACTTTATTGCCATTTGATATCAACCACAGTATTGTTGAATCAATTAAGAAAACAAATAAAGTGGTATTTATTGATGAAGATGTGCCGGGTGGGGCAACTGCCTTCATGATGCAACAAGTAATAGAAGACCAAGAGGCTTATAAATACCTTGATGCTAAACCATTAACCATTGCAGCGAAAGCTCACCGTCCTGCTTATGGTACCGATGGTGATTATTTTAGCAAGCCTAGTGCCGAAGATATTTTTGAAGCGTTAATGAATATGATGCATGAGTACAATCCAACTCAGTATCCTAAATTTATTTAATTAAGACCTTGTATTTTTATAAAAGCCTTCTGTTGAAAAGCAGGAGGCTTTTTACTTTAAACATATTATGCAAACAACAACATTAGCTCAGTTAAAAAAAGAAGTACAAACTCTGCCATATCCGCAGTTGGTTGATCTTTGCGTGCGTTTGGCCAAATATAAAAAGGAGAACAAAGAACTGTTACATTATTTATTATTTGAGGCTGCTGATGAGCAGCAATTTATTAATCAAGTAAAACAAGAAATTGATGAGCAGTTTAAGGATGTAAATACATCGCATGTGTACTATGCTAAAAAAACAATTCGCAAAATACTACGAAATGTAAACAAGCAAGCTAAATATAGTAGCCTTCCTCAAACCAATATAGAACTATTGATTTGTTTTTTACAACACTTGCGTAAACTAGACATGTTGCTTTACCAAAGTAATCAGTTAATGAATTTATACGAAGCCCAACTAAAAAAAATAAAAAAGGAGTTAAGTAAATTACATGAAGATTTACAATACGACTACCAAAAGGATTTGGACGAATTAACTTAACAAATCACCGCCACCACGAAGTACAATTCTAAATGTAGTGCCTTTTTCAAGGGTCGATTCTTTAACAAATACTTTGCCTTTATGGTAGTCTTCTATAATCCGTTTAGTCAACGATAAACCTAAGCCCCAGCCACGCTTTTTTGTGGTATAACCGGGCTTAAAAACAGTTTTTTGTTTTGATGGAGATATGCCTTTTCCAGTATCTTCTATATCAATGTATACTTTATCCGCTTCGGTACTTATATGTATATTTATGCTGCCTTTACCAATCATCGCATCAATGGCATTTTTACAAATATTTTCAATAACCCAATCAAATAAAGGCACATTAACCAATGCCAATGCATCTTCATCACTGCTGGTTACACTAAATTTGACTTGGCTCGATGAGCGTGTTCTCAAATAATCAACTGCACGTTGCATCACTTCAAAAATGTTTTTCGGCTTAAGTACAGGTGCTGATCCGATTTTGCTGAATCTTTCTGTAATTAACTCTAAACGTTTTACGTCTTTTTCAAACTCTTGTAATATCTCTTCTTTTTCTGCTTCATTGGCATCACGCATTAAATTAATCCAGCCATTTAGAGACGAAATGGGTGTGCCTAATTGATGTGCTGTTTCTTTACTCATACCAACCCAAACTTGGTTTTGCTCTGATTTTCGGGAATAACTAAATGCTAAATAAGCAACCAAAATAAATAGTGCAATTATACTCAGCTGATAATAGGGGTATTGTTTTAGTTGGGTTAAAATAATGGAGTTTTTGTAATATAAGTAGTTATATTTTTTATTCAGTTCGTCATAAAGTATTTTGATGGGTTCTCGTTGCGCCTTCATTTCGGCTAATTGTTGTTCTAGGTATTTTTTATCCTCTGCTTTGGCGCTATCTAGGTTTCTATGCGCGGTGATGTTTCCATTGTCATCTACCAAAATAACAGGAATCGTTTCGTTATCTTTAATGATATCAAGTAAAAAGTTGATGTCTGTGTTTTCGTTTGCATTAATTAATTGTTTGGTAGCATTAGCCCATAACAATACTTTTTTTTCTTCCTCGGTAGCTAATTTTTGTACTAATTTATTGGTATACCAGAGGCTAAATGCGCCAATGCACAAAGCCATAATAAACAGTAATCTTTTCCATCTTATCTTTTGTTCGTATACACCCATAGATATAAATCAAATATATGATGATATTTGCAATCTCAAACCATAACGAAACATGCACGCTAATATTGAGTATAAAGAGCAGAACTTCAGCGTAAACTTTGGTAATCCACTAGACATCAGTATCTCTATGTATAGTGGAGCTCAAAACCCAAATGCGTTTGGAATTCAACATCCCACATTCCAGCCATTTAGTGCGGGTGGTTTTGTGGGCAGTGTGGCTTTGGGTGGCAGTGTAAATTGCGAAAACTTAACGATAAATGCACATGGAAATGGTACACATACCGAGTGTGTGGGTCATATTAGCAGGCAACGAATTACCATTAACGAGGTGTTAAAACAATTTATGTTTTTAGCACAAGTAATCACTGTTACCCCTCAGCCAACAAATGGTGATTTTATTTTGATGCTTAAAGATATTGAGCCATTTTTACATCCACTTATTGATGCCATAATTATTAGAACTTTACCTAATGATAATGATAAATTACTTGCACATTACTCTGGTAATAACCCTGCGTATCTGCAGCCAGAACTTTGTACATTTTTAAGAAAAAGTGGTGTTAAACATTTGGTAATTGATTTACCATCTGTTGATAGGGAGGAAGATTCGGGTGCCCTTGAAGCGCACCATGCATTTTGGAATTATCCAGAAGCGCCTCGTTTGGACTCAACCATTACAGAAATGGCTTATATACCAAACCACATTGAGGATGATATTTATTTATTGAACTTGCAAATTGCATCATTACAAACTGATGCGAGTCCAAGTAAACCCGTATTGTATAAAATAGAACATGTATTATAATAAGTTTAAAAACGAAGCCGACTTACCAAAGCAGGTTGAAGAAGAATTGGACGATACCGATGGTGGTGATGAACAGGAATTGTGGGAGCACCATCGAATTGTAGTTGATAAGGGGCAGACCATGATGCGTATCGATAAATTTTTGATGATACGTCTTCAAAATGCCAGCCGCACCAAGTTACAAGCTGCTGCTGATGCAGGTAGTATTTTGGTTAACGAAAAGCCGATAAAAAGTAGCTATAAGGTAAAACCATTAGATGTAATTAGTATTGTTTTACCTCAGCCACCTAAAGATACCGAGATAGTTCCTGAAAACATTCCGCTAGATATTATTTATGAAGACGAGGATGTGATGATTGTAAATAAACGTGCAGGAATGGTAGTACATCCAGGTCATAATAATGTTAGTGGCACTTTGGTAAATGCATTGGCCTATTATTTAAGGGATAACAATTTTACAAAAGAAAACAACGTCCGTCCAGGACTTGTTCACCGAATTGATAAAAACACAAGTGGGTTATTGGTTATTGCTAAAAACGATATCGCCATGACCCATTTGGCTAAACAATTTTTTCAACACAGTATTCAGCGTAGGTATGTTGCTTTGGCTTGGGGTAATTTTAACGAAGACAATGGAACAGTAACAGGATACATCGGAAGAAGCGCAAAAGACAGGCGCGTATTTATGATGTATGATGATGAAGAAAAAGGACGTTGGAGCATAACCCATTACTCAGTTTTAGAGCGTTTACAATACGTATCTTTAATTGAATGTAGATTAGAGACTGGCCGTACGCACCAAATTCGTGTACACATGAAACATATAGGACATAACTTATTTAGTGATGATACTTATGGTGGAGATAGAATTTTAAAAGGTCCCTCGTTTACTAAATATAAGCAGTTTGTAGAAAATTGTTTTCAGTTAATGCCTCGCCAAGGTTTACACGCACGCTCGCTTGGGTTTGTGCACCCGCGTACAGGTCAAAATATGTATTTTGAAGCGGATTTACCACCAGATTTTGCTGGTGTTTTAGAGAAATGGAGAAATTATAACAAGCACGTTTTAACTAAACACGAAGATGAATAGTATACGGCTTAATGTAACCACTAGATTCATTATTTTGTTTAACAATAATTGGGCATAATAGCTTAAATATGAAATTGCAAGATGTAACGGTAAAGGTTTGCGCCTTAGCAAAAACGGTGGGTGAATTTATTCAATCAGAGGCAAAATCTTTTAGCCATAATGCAGTTGAAATAAAGTCGTTTAATCAACTTGTTTCTTATGTTGATAAAACTGCAGAAGAAAAACTGGTAGCGGGTTTACAACTCATTTTACCAGAGGCGGGTTTTATTACAGAAGAACAAACCATCACCACAGCACAAAAAGAATACATGTGGGTAATTGACCCTTTGGATGGAACCACGAACTTTGTGCACCAATTACCTATTTATAGTATAAGTATTGCATTAGTACATCATGGAGTTCCTATAATTGGAGTAGTACTTGAGCCTAATCGAGATGAATTATTTTATGCTTGGGAAAACGGAGGGGCATACCTTAATGGGAACAAAATTCGTGTTAAACAAAACAATGAATTATCAAAATCATTAATGGCTACGGGATTTCCATATTATGATTTTGAATTAATGCAACGTTACCTCAATACCTTACAAGAGTTTTTGCGCACAACTCAAGGTATGCGCAGAATGGGAAGTGCAGCCGTTGATTTAGCTTATGTGGCTTGTGGAAGATTTGATGGTTTTTTTGAATATGGATTAAGCCCATGGGATGTGGCAGGAGGAATAGTTTTAGTAAAAGAAGCAGGTGGTAAAATATCAACTTTTAGTGGTACCGATGATGCCATTTTTGGTAAAGAAATCATTGCCTCATCAATGCAAATCTATGATTCTTTTTATGATGTTATTAATAAGGGGTTTAAGGCATAAAAGCCGATTTTCTTTTTATGATCAAACCAAGTAAAAAGTAGGCTGCAAATAGGATGGCATATTCGCCAATCATATCTCCATTTTTAACGTAAAATGTTTGATCTGTATTTAACCTGATGTTTTGTTTTAAAGCAGCGGGCTCCCACCAATTTGTTTTTTGTAATAGGTATCCCTTGTCATCAAAAAATGCTGAAATCCCAGTATTTGCGCTTCGTACAACATACCTCCGGGTTTCAATTGCACGTAGTGATGCATATTGTAAATGTTGTTTGTATCCAGGAGTGTTACCCCACCATCCATCATTGGTTATAATGCATAAAAAAGTAGCTCCTCGTTTTACATACTCTGTTATGTATTCGCCAAAAACACTTTCATAGCAAATGATTGGGGCAGCTTTTAGCATGGTGTTGGCTGTAAAATTATGTGGCGCTAAATCAACCCCCAAACTTCCTGTTGTACCGCCTAAATCAATAGCATATTGCTCAACATGCTTTAATACAGATGAAAAAGGTAAACGTTCTACGCCTGGTACTAAAATACTTTTATGGTAAATATCAATTTCGGGCGAGTTAGGCTGTAAAAAATAGGCTGCATTGTAGGCGTCATAATATTGCCCTGGATTATATTCGCGAGCTGTATTACTTCGCTTTTCGCCTTGTAAATATTCTTTGTAACTATCAGCTCCTGTAATAATATTTACGGTTGGATATTTACTCATAAATTGCCTAATCAGCTTTATGGATTCTTCGTTGGCTAAATCGCGCTCATTTAAATTGCCTACCAAAGCTGTTTCTGGAAATGCAATTAGCTGAACAGTAGAATCCATGTTTTTGTCGGCAATGGTTAGCATTTTTAAAGTTTGCTCATAATCGCTCATGGAGTTAAACTTCTCTTTATAGGGATCTATATTCGGCTGAACCACCATAACATTAGCTGTTATTGGTGTATAGGATTCTTGTTTATTCTGGTATTCATCCAATACATAATACGATAAAAATGCAGGTGCAAATAACCCTAAAAATGCCAGGTTAAATGCGCTTTTAAAACGTTGTTGTTTACTCAGCGGTTTGTATAGAACAAGCCATTGAAATAGTTTTTTATTGACCCATAAAATCCAAAGTGAACCACCTACGGTTCCTGTATATTCATACCACTGTACTAGCCAAGGGGTTCGGGCAAATACGTTCCCTAAAGTTAGCCATGGCCATGTAGCATCCCATCTTAAATGGAAATATTCAAACGCAATCCAAGCCCAAATAAAGGGCCATAATTTTAAACTTGTTTGGTGTTTTTTAGCCAATTGATGCAGGAACATAAATGGCATATTCATTAATAAACTATTTAATATAAAAGCCATTATTGCACCACCTGCACTGGCATTCCAAACCCACCATGTTGTGCCTACGTTAAATAATAGAAAGGCACTAAATCCGAATAAAAAGGCCCAAGTAGCACTTAGTTTATTTTGAATAATCAAATGATGAATAAAAAACAAAGGCACAAAGCCTACAAAAACTAACGGGAATAAGCCAATTGGAGGCCACGATAAGGTGAGTAAACAACCTGTAAGTACAGATAGACCAGCTAGTTTTATATAAATATTGTTTAATTTCATTTACTGTTAATTACAACGCAACATCTACCATTTAAAAGGCATTTCCAAATAATCATTATTTAACAATGCAATTCGCAAAAAATCCATTTAATTTGCCTGATTGAATGCGTATTAATAAGTACTTTTATATAGCAACTTTACTTATTGCAGGTAAAGCTAATGCACAAATACTTCCTTCCTTTGGCGATTCGCGAAGTGGTAGTACGGGAATGCAATTTTTAAAAATAGCTCCCGATGCTCGTTCTATGTCTATGGGCGGTGCCTATGTGGCAATAGCAAACGATGTTTCGGCCATGTATTGGAACCCCGCTGGTATAACACAATCCGATACGGGTTTGATCAATATTCAAACCTCTCATACAAGTTATTTTGGTGATATTTCTGCCAATCATGTTGGTATTATAGGACGCGTTGGTAAGCTTTCATATTTGGGTTTTCAGGTGTTTAACATGAATTACGGCACCATGAATGAAACCACAGAGTTTGACCCAAGCGGAACAGGACGCAAATTCGCCATTAATAATTATTATTTAGGTCTAACCTTTGCCAAAGTATTAACCAATAATTTCAGTTTTGGTATTAACGGCCGATACGCAAACGAAGGTTTTCCAGGTATCAGCATCCACAATGTTTTGTTTGATTTAGGATTGAAGTATGATGTTGGAATTAAAAATGCACGATTCGGAATAAACTTTAGCAATTTTGGCTTTAATGTAAAACCTGATGGTAAAGCGCAAGTTTTAAAGTTTAATGGTCCCACAGATATTACTAACTTCACCACAATAACCGTTCCTGGTATATTCAGATTAGGTGCAGCTTTTGATCCAATTAGAGGATATAAACATAATCTAACTGTTGCGGCACAATTAAACCATCCAACAGATAATAACGAAACCTACGCATTAGGTGCAGAGTATACTTTTAAGCGGATGTTATACGGCCGTTGCGGTTATGAGTTTGCGAGTGATGAAGCATACCGTGCGCCATCAGCTGGTATTGGAATGAAATTACGTAGAAATTTTGGTGGTTTAACCATAGATTACGGTTTTTTAGCCAAATCGAGTTTAGGAAATATACACCGTGTAACCATTGCACTAAATATTAAATAGGGAGTACTTTTTGTATGAAAAAGATTTTTAATGTTGCTCTAGGTTTGATGATGTTATTATTTGTTGCCGCTTGTGGCACCAAAGAAGATGATCAAACCAAGCAAATTTTTGAGCAAGGGAAAATTGATCCTGATTTGATACCGAATAAAATTGGATACGTACCACAATACCCATTTTTTAATAATTTCTTGAATCCTGTTGATGTGTACGTTGGATTTGATGAAATGGTATACGTGGTAGATGATAGAGGACTAAATATCTTGGATCAAACAGGTAAGTTGGCCCTTATCATTAATATTCCTGGAGCAACCGATGTAACCCAAGATAGGCGATTACATACTTACGTTTTGGGTCGTGTAAATGATCCATTATTAGGTAATAGAGCAGCAGTTTATCATTTAATAAATACCGCAACAGGTAATTACCAATTTATTGATACGCTTATTCATCCTTTAAATGATGATTCGCGAAGGGCAACAGCAAATAGACAAGCTGATGATGAAGCTGTTCAGTTTACAGGAATAACTACTTTATATGACAATACGGTATACGTAACACGTAGTGGTTCGCGTAATGATGTAAACTCATTTGTTAGGCCCGATAATGGTGTTTTAGTATACGATGCTGATGGCAAAAACATAGGCTTTGCTACTGGGTTAAATCCCAATAACTCAAGTTTGAAATCAGCTATTGGAATTAGCAGCATAGCAGGGTATAGTGCACCTCCGCAACGCTTACAAGGAATGAGCACATCTAAAAGTTTTCTTATTACTCAAGCAGGCGAATCTCAAAATGTTGAGTATCGTGCTTTGATGATTAATGTGTATGACGATCCTGAATTGGGAACCCAATATGCGGAATCGCCACAGTATTTATCGTTTGATAACAGCAAAGCGGATAGATTTTTATATGAAAGTTATCGTTTTAAAAAGCCAGAAGATTGTTTTATAGCGCCTGATAATTTGGGTTATATGTTTGTGGTAGATAGCGAGACTGATTCTCTATATGTTTTTACCCCACAAGGCTACGAGGGAGTTAATCCTCCTGCAAACTCTGGAATAACGAAACAATTAATTGTTTCGTTTGGCGGGTATGCTAGTGATGGAACCAATACTGGCCCATTTAGTTTTAATGATCCAAGTGGTGTATGTTATAACCGCAGAACCATATTTGTGGCAGATAAAAAGAACAATCGCATCTGTCGTTACAAATTGAGCACCGATTTGGAGTAAGGTTTATTCATTTTACTTATCACGGATTGTATATCGCTTACTTCAAAAGTTCCAGTTTAATTAAACTTTTGCTTGGTGTAGCGGTCTTAGTTTTTATTAAATAGTTAATATTTAGCATGCACAAAATTTATTCAGTATTCTTTCTAATAATAGTATCATCATTATCAACGTTTGCTCAGCGCCCAAATATGGGGGGGATGCGCGCTATGCCAGCTATAGGTCGTTTGTATGGTAAGGTGGTTGATTCAAAATCAAAACAACCTGTAGATTTTGCTACTGTGACGCTATTGGCTATGCAAAAAGATAGTATCATCAGTGGTATTCTTGCCAAAGCAAATGGTGATTTTAACTTAGATAAGTTACCCATGGGGCGATATCGTTTGCGCATCACATTTATTGGTTTTCAAACGTTAACACAACAAGTATCTATAAGCCCAAATAATATTGAGCAAGATTTAGGGAATATTACCTTACAGGTTGATGCAAAAAGTTTAAAAGAAATTGTTGTTGAGGGTGAGCGTTCTGCTGTAATTATGACAGTTGATAGGAGAATTTATACGGTAGATAAAGATATCTCGGCCCGCGGAGGAACAGGGATTGATGCTGTAAAAAACATTCCTGGTTTGTCTGTAGATGTGGATGGTGGAGTAACTTTAAGAAATAGCAGTCCTACTATTTTCGTGGATGGAAGGCCAACCAATTTAACATTAGAACAAATTCCTTCAGATCAAATTGATAGGATTGAAGTGATAACCAATCCTTCTGCAAAATATGACGCTTCAACATCAGGGGGTATTTTAAATATAGTATTGAAAAAGAATACCAAGCCAGGGTACAATGGGTTAATAACGTTGGGAGCGGGTTTCCCAAATAGATACAACGGTATGCTTAATTTGAACATCAAAGAGGGTAGAAGTAACTTTAGCATTTCATACAACGCTAACTTATCTAAAAACCCAACTAAGGGTTATACTGATCGCAGGTTGATAAACAATGGAGAAACAAGCGGGTTTTATAATCAGGATAATCAGGTTACCATGGAGAACTTAATGCAGCATGGTCGTATTGCATATGATTATAGCTTAACTAACCGTACAACTTTAACATTAAGCCAAGGCATGATGCGTGGTGGATATGAATCCGATGAATCACAGTCTTTTTCCAATCTTGATGCTTCGAACAATGCGTTAACCTTTGGAACGCGCAGTACAATTGGTAGTACACAATGGGGCAACTATAATACCCAATTGCAATTGCGCAAAACCTATCCAAGAAAAGGAAGGGAGTTGTCTACTGATGTTACCTATAGTCGAGGTGAGCGTGAAACCAGCAGTGATTTTGTTACCAATAATTTCTTCAGCAATGGTCAACCTATTACAGCGCAAGAATTTCAGGTAAACAGAGGAACGGGTAATAGCAATACAATCACATATCAGCTAGATTTTACTAACCCTATTACCGATACGGCTAAATGGGAATTTGGAATACGCAGTAATTATAAAGAAGATCTTTCTATACTAGATGTAGGATACCGTAATAATGCATCTGGTGAGGTTGTAATGGACTCTACTTTATCAAACAATTATAAGATAAGCGATATGGTAAACGCTGCTTACGCTACCTACTCAAGTATGTTTAAACCTATTGGTATTGGTTACATGGTGGGTTTACGTTTTGAGCAAACTCGTTTTATTGGGGAGTTGCTTGGTAAAAACCAATCGGTAGCGTATTTATATCCTGATGGAATATCTAATTTAGCCAAGGCATTTTTTCCAAGTATTTATTTAACAAAACGCATTGGAGAAAAACATGAAATACAAATCAATTTCACGCGTAAAATTAGTCGTCCTGGATTTATGCAGGTAATGCCGTTTATTATGTTTGCCGATAAAATGAATTACCGTACAGGTAATCCTTTATTACGTCCAGAGTTTATCAATTCGGCAGAAGCAAATTATAATCGCATATTCACATATGGTAATTTATTTACATCAGTATATATAAAACAAACAGAAGGGGCCATTACGCAATTTGCCCAAAAGTATAATGATACTTCAGATGTGTTGTTGAATACATTTATTAATGGGAATAACATGTATAACATGGGTTGGGAGAATAATTTTAAAACCAGCTTCTTAAAAAAGAAGCTAGATGTTACCATTAACTTAAATGGTTTTTATACTGATATTAGTGCTAATGTTGGGAACTCTACGATACAAAACAGCGGTTTTAGTTGGAATACTAAAGGAATGGTAAGTTATAAGTTACCCAAACAATACACAGTACAAGTAAATGGAAATTACGAAGCACCAAGAATTATTCCGCAGGGCAAAACGCTAGATCAGTATTCGTTGGACATTTCGTTAAACAAGGAGATTATGAAAAAGCTAAGCTTTAACTTGGTCGTTAATGATGTGTTTAACACCAGACGTTTTGGAACCTATTATGAAAGCAATGTGATGGAGCAAAATATTAGCCGTAGACGCGAAACCCGTTTTGTGCGCTTAAGTGTAACATGGAGATTTGGAGAGATGGAAGCATCTCTTTTCAGAAAACGTAGTAACCAAAGGCGTGGGGATAGTAATGGCGGTGG
>CALPIR020000033.1 GCA_943323675.2 Chitinophaga pinensis
AACATGAATAGTTTCTTTAGTAAAACCTATATGGTGAAACAAAGTAACATTAAAGATCAGGCGCAATTGCAACGTAAGTTTGGCTTAAACTACTATCAAGCAAAAGATTACATGAATGCAGCAACTAGATACAGTACAGATGAATTGGAGCGTTGTATTAGAATTATTCACGAGTACGACTTAAAAAGCAAAGGTCTAAACAATGCATCTGCTTCTCATGATGAATTATTAAAGGAGGTTTTACTCCGGATTCTTTAAATACCTACTCTAAAAATCCAACAATTCTGTTTTACCGTCACGAGGTATAAATTGTGTTTTGCAATGCGCAAAACATAGCTATATTAGCCACCTCTTAATAAGTAAATAATTACAGTATGGGTTCATTTTCTCGAAAAAATATTGACCATTTAATGAAGGAGTCCGAAGGACACCAATTGAAACGTACTTTAGGTGCAGGTAACTTAATTGGTTTAGGCGTTGGGGCAATTATTGGTGCAGGATTATTTGTGCGAACAGCTGCAGCAGCTGCAGAGGCATCAGGTCCGGCAGTAACCTTATCTTTTATTGTTGCTGCAATTGGTTGTGCGTTTGCTGGCATTTGTTATGCTGAGTTTGCTGCCATGATTCCGATTGCTGGAAGTGCTTACGCATACAGTTATGTAACTATGGGCGAATTGGTAGCGTGGATAATCGGTTGGGCATTAATGATGGAATATGCATTAGGTGCTGCCACTGTTAGTATTGCTTGGAGTGAATATTTAAACAACCTGCTTGGAGGGGCAATTCCATACGAATGGTGTCACAGTCCTTTCGAGAGTTTACATCAAGTAGCTTCTAATAATGTTGCTCAAATTATAGCTTATAAACCAGAGTTGGCATCCATGATTAAAAATGGCGCATTAATTTTAAGTGATGAGCAGTTTGCTATGTTACCTCAAAATTTAGTTGGATTGGTATCGATAACTAATGGATATGTAAACCTACCTGCTTTAGCTATTCTTTTTTTAATTACTTTGGTATTAATAAAAGGTACTCAGGAAAGTGCCATGTTTAACGCCATTATCGTATTTATTAAGGTAGCTATAGTATTGTTGTTTATTGCAATAGGTTGGCAATTCATTAAGCCTGAAAATCATATGCCATACCTTATACCTGAGGGCACACCTGGCCACGAAGGTTTCTTTAAATGGGGTTGGGGTGGCGTAGTTGGTGGTGCTGCTATTGTGTTTTTTGCCTTTATTGGTTTTGATGCAGTTAGTACAGCAGCTCAAGAAGCCAAAAATCCTAAACGTGATATGCCAATTGGAATATTAGGTTCATTGGTAATTTGTACCATTTTATATATTTTATTTGGCCACGTGTTAACGGGTGTTACCAATTGGCAAGAGTTTAAAACAAGTGGTAAAGAGGCTTCTGTTGCTTATACGATTAAAAATTACATGGTTGGTTACGAGTGGCTAGGTACCAGTGTAACTGTGGCTATTTTAGCTGGTTTTAGTTCGGTTATATTGGTAATGTTGATGGGTCAAAGTCGTGTATTTTTTAGCATGAGCAATGATGGGTTAATGCCAAAGGCATTTAGTGAGTTGCATCCAAAATTTAAAACGCCTTATAAAGCTAATATCATCTTATTTGTTTTTGTTGGACTTTTTGCCGCTTTTGTGCCTGGTAGTGTAGCAGGAGATTTAACCAGTTTCGGTACTCTATTTGCATTTGTGCTGGTAAGTGCGGGTGTTTGGATAATGCGTGTCAAATCACCTGAAATTGAACGTCCGTTTAAAACACCATTAGTTCCTCTAATTCCTATTTTAGGTATTTTGGTTTGCGCTGGAATGATAGTGGCATTGGATTTCCAAACGCTGAAGGTTGCTGTAATTTGGATGATTTTTGGTTTGTTGGTTTACTTTGGATATGGTAAAAGACACAGTAAATTACACAAGGATAACCAAGCTAAATAAGTTTTGTTATAATGATATAAAAAAAGCCATCGGGTATTCCTCGATGGCTTTTTTATTAAATTAAATTTTAATATTTATTGAGGAGTTAATTTCATTGTAAACATAAAAACATCATCAGAATTTGCGCCAACCTGATGTCCTGTTAAAGAAAATGAAAGTTCATTATAGAAAGATGACTGAGCGATTTTTAGCTTACGTATATTAATATCGATGGGCATAATAATTCCATTAAACACACATTCTGCATTTATTATAGACTCTTCTTTAGGTAAACTTTGAGCTTGCAGTTTCTCGTTGGATTGTTTGTGTAAAAATGTTATTGACCATTCCTTTTTATTAACGGTGGCCAGGTATTGTTCTGCCTCAATTGTTGGTGTAAATTCTTGTATGTTAAACTCCCATTTTATGTTGTTATTCATGTCAAAATTTTGGTGTATGTCATGAATAGATAGTACACAACCATTTTGGTTTTTATTATCGGGATGTAGTTTTAAATCGGCTTTGTAAACTACGGTTTGTGCTATTAGTGATATTCCAAATATAAATTGCAGGGCTAATAATAGAGTTAATTTGTTTGCCATAATCAGGTTGTTATTTTGTCATTAAGTTTGCTAAAGTATCAGCTATTTTACTTGAAAGAGCCACACCCATTCCGTTTAATCTAGCACCTACTACCACGTGTTGATTAACACGTTTTACAAGTGGCGTTTTTTGTTCGTTAAAGGCCATAATACCGCTCCATTGTTGCTCTATGGTATATGGCGTATTGGGTAATATCATCTCGTCTAAAAAATAGTTTAATTGATTTTGTATGCGTTGATTTATTTCAAGTTCCGTTGTTGTTTCGGTTTCAAAATCAATATTCCTTCCCCCACCAAAAATCACCCTTTTCCCATAGTTTCTAAAATAGTAATAACCTTCATTAAAATGAAAAGTACCCGTAAACTTTAAGTCGTCAATAGGTGCTGTGCACAAAACCTGACCACGTCCTGGGGTTATTTCTTCATCGGGTAAAAAATGTTTGGTAAATGCATTGGTACAAATAGCCACTTGTTCAGCATGAAAAGTAATTTGCTGACCATTGTTTTCGCAGTATACTTTAGCCCCGGTAGGGGTATCTTCTATGTGTTTTACATCAGTACCTGTTATTACTCTTACTTGCAAAATTCCTGCATAGTTCAACAGGGTATTCATCATTTTTCCTGTATCAATTTGCCCTTCAAATGGGTTAAAAACCATATCGCTTACAATATCAGCATTAAACCCAAATTGATTAATAAATTGGGGTACAATGTAAAATACTTGTTTTTTAAATAGCGGTATTAGTAGCTCGTTAAGTTTGGTAACTTTATCGCCCTCTGCTCCGTTTTCATTCATCAATAATTCGAAACCACCGTGGTTTATATATTCGATGTGCTCATCTCCCAATCGCTTTCTTAAGAGGTACAAGCCTATCCATCTGTCTTCGATTAGTTGCAAAAATTTCTCTTCACCTAGTCGTTCATAGTCGGCCCAATTTTCGGTATAAGAACCAATGCATGCAAATCCAGCATTTTTTGTACTTGCACCTGTAGGTAATATTCCTTTTTCAATAACAAGTACAGATGCTTTTGGATTTTTTTCTTTTATTGCACAAGCTGTACTTAAACCGGTAATACCAGCACCCACAACAATGTATTGGTAGTTTACAAGTGAATTTGATTCCCAGAAACTTAGCATAAGTTTAGCCTTTTAATACACCAATATATGTATTGTTTTGAAATAAAAAAACAGCATAAAAAATGCCGCCTTACAAAAATGTAAAGCGGCATATTTTTAAAGTCTATATTTATATATTATATTATTTTTTTATATCTAACTCGTGTTGGTTGAACATTTCCCATACGTTGGCGCTTGTTTTCTTCATAGTCGCTGTATGCACCTTCATAAAACACAACTTGCGAATTGCCTTCAAAGGCTAAGATGTGTGTGGCTATTCTATCAATAAACCACCTATCATGGGATATCACTACTACACATCCTGCATAATTTTCAATAGCCTCCTCTAAAGCGCGTAAAGTATTAACATCAATATCATTTGTTGGTTCATCCAATAACAAAACGTTACCACCCTCTTTTAATGTCATGGCCAAATGCACACGGTTTCGTTCTCCACCACTTAGCACACCAACTTTTTTACTTTGATCGTTACCTCCAAAATTAAATTTGCTGATGTATGCTCTGGCGTTTACTTGCTTGCCACCAACAATCATAGTTTCTGTTCCACCACTAATTACTTCAAACACACTTTTTTCAGGTAATAAATCTTTATGGCTCTGATCTACGTATGCAACTTGCACTGTATCGCCTACTTTAAAATCACCACTAGTAGGTTCTTCAAGTCCCATCATCATTTTAAATAATGTAGTTTTACCTGCACCATTTGGACCAATCACACCAACTATACCGCCACGAGGTAAATTAAAGTTTAAGTTTTCGTAAAGTAATTTATCGCCATAAGCTTTACTAACGTTTTTGGCTTCAATTACCATATCACCCAAACGGGGTCCGGCAGGTATAAATAATTCCAGTTGCTGTTCTTTTTCTTTCGTTTCCTCGTTTAATAATTTATCGTAAGCTCCTAACCTGGCTTTTTGTTTGGCTTGTCTTCCTTTGGCTCCTTGGCGTACCCAATCTAATTCACGCTCTAATGCTTTTGCACGTTTACTATCTGCTTTTTCTTCTGCTTTTAATCGGTTTGCTTTTTGTTCTAACCAGCTGCTGTAATTTCCTTTCCATGGAATACCTTCTCCACGGTCAAGTTCTAGAATCCATCCTGCAACATTATCTAAAAAGTAGCGATCATGCGTTACGGCAATTACAGTACCTGGGAAGTTCTTCAAGAATTGCTCTAACCAATCAACCGATTCTGCATCCAAGTGGTTGGTAGGCTCATCTAACAATAAAATATCTGGATTACTTAATATTAAACGGCATAATGCAACACGTCTGCGTTCTCCACCACTTAAAATATTAACTGGAGTTTCAGGGTCTGGGCAACGTAAAGCATCCATCGCTTTTTCTAAAGTGGTGTCTATTTCCCAAGCATTGGCTGCATCAATCTTATCTTGCAATTCAGCCGAACGGTTCATTAACTTTTCCATTTTATCACCGTCTTCGTAATTCTCCGGTTCACCCATAGACTCATTCACCGCGTTGTACTCGTCAAGCAAAGCCATTGTTTCGGCTACACCTTCTTTAACAACTTCAATAACTGTTTTAGTTTCATCAAGATTAGGCTCTTGTTCTAAGAAACCTATTTTATAATTTTTACTGTCAAATACTACCTCACCTTGAAAATTCTTATCAATTCCAGCAATGATTTTTAAAAGGCTTGATTTACCTGAACCGTTTAAACCTAAAACGCCAATTTTGGCACCATAAAAAAATGATAGGTAAATGTTTTTTAATACTTGTTTTTGAGGAGGGAAAGTTTTGCTAACCCCAGCCATCGAAAATATAATTTTGTTGTCTGTCATAATCTTAATAAGTGGGCGAATTTAAAACTAATGATGTATTTACTTGAAATAAAGTTTATTTTAGACTGATAATTTTTAAACAGCAATGAATACGCATCACGAATATGTTTGTCAAATAAGTGGTCGGTCGGGTAATGCACAAAACATGTTACCCGCCAAGGCTATTAGCCCTCAGGTGGTAAGAATTATAAAAAAGCAGGGTCATAAATGGGATAGAAAGGGATTTGTTGATGCAGAGGCTATCAATCACTTACTACAATTGGAGCCACCTCAAGAGTCAGATTATTTGGTTGAGTTATCGGCCGATGAATTGGAGGATAACTACCAAAGTAGTTTAACTTTTGGTGAACGCATTGCCGATAAAATTGCCGAGTTTGGCGGAAGTTGGACTTTTATTATTTCCTTTTTCGCCTTTATTTTGGCTTGGGTTGTGTTAAATACAATTGCCTATACTACTGCAAGGTTTGATAACTATCCGTTTATTTTGTTAAATTTAATATTGAGCTGTATTGCAGCTGTGCAAGCTCCAATTATTATGATGAGTCAGAATAGACAAGAAGCCAAAGACAGATTAAGGGCTAAAAATGATTATAACATTAATTTAAAAGCCGAGCAGGAGATACGCGAATTACATACTAAAATTAATGAGTTATTGAGGATGTTTAGAAAGAAATGAAAAAAAAGAGGTCTTGTAAGACCTCTTTTAAATTTGGTTTAAAAACTAATACCCCCAACCAGTTGTTACTCCTATTTTATTTGGGTTAATACACATTACTGGAATACTTTGTGATGTGTTTACAATTTGTTGGGCATATATGCCAAATACCAACTCTTTAAAGTCTTTATCTTCGGTTTGGGTCATAATCATCAATAAATCTGCTCCAATACTTTCTGCATACTTAAGTGTTTCATCAGCAAAGTTTCCTTCTAAATCTTCTTTGATAAATTTTGTATAGTTTACCCCATTTTCTTTAAGCATATTTTCTATTTGGTGCAACGATCCTTCTATTTTAGCATCTAATAATTGGTCATTATACTTAAAGCTAAATAAACGAATTGTTGAGCCATAAGATTTGCCGAAGTGGATAGCCCATTTAACTTTTTGGCGCGATTCAATGGCTAAATCAACAGGGAATACAATATTCTTATAAATATTTGAAGTTTGGGCTGATTTGACCACAATTACTGGCACATTGCTATGCATAATTGTACGTGAAGAATTACTACCAATTAGTTGGCCTATTCCAGATGCTCCATGCGATCCCATAATCACACTATCGCATTTTAGTTCTTCTACCACATCAGTAATTAACTTGTAAATTTTACCAGAACGAACATTAATACTACAATCAATGCCATGCTGTGTTTTAATATCGATTGACAATTTTTCCATACGAGCGGTTGCGGCTTCTTTTATCAATTGCTCTTGTTTTTCGTTTTTGCCCAGTAATATGCTAAGCATACCGTCCTCAACTACATATAACAGCGCTAAGTTATTGTTAAACTGTTTAGCAACATGAATCGCATGGTCTAACGCATACATAGCTACATCGCTAAAATCTAATGGTACTAGAATAGTATTCTTCTGAGTTGTTTGCATAATGTTTAAAGTGTAAATTGCCCTACAAATGTAGACCCGTATTTAATTTGAGATTATGATATTGGTCAAAACATTAAATGATATTTATACATGAGCACAATAATCCCCGAAAGCGAATTAGTATTAAATAATGATGGTAGTATATACCATTTACACCTTCTGCCAGAAGAGTTAGCTGAAACCATAATTTTAGTTGGCGATCAAAATAGGGTTGCTGAAGTGTCTAAACACTTTGATTAAATTGAAATAAAAAAGAGTAAGCGTGAATTTATAACACACACGGGTTACATAGGAAGTAAGCGAATTTCTGTTGTTTCAACAGGTATAGGAACAGATAATATTGATATCGTGTTGAACGAATTGGATGCATTAGCTAACATCAATTTAAAAACACGTGAGGTTAATGCTGTGCCAACTTCATTAAAACTTATTCGCATTGGTACAAGCGGTTCTTTGCAAGATGAATTGAAAGTAAACGATATCCTTATCTCTTCATACGGACTTGGACTTGATAGTTTAATGCAATTTTATGAGTATGAAGAAAATGATGAGATTTCAAACATGCTTAATACCATTGATGAGCAATTAGAGCTATTGTTTGTTAATCCATATTTATTTAAGGCTCCGGGTGATTTGTTTTCAAAGTTTGGCAAGTATTTTAATTCAGGCATTACTGCAACTTGCTGCGGCTTTTATGCTCCACAAGGTCGTATGCTAAGGGCAGAGGCTAAATACGAAGATTTGATTAAACGTTTATCAAATATTGAAGTTAACGGATTACGTGTTACAAATTTCGAAATGGAAACCGCTGCCATATATGGTTTGGCTACATTGCTAGGCCATCAAGCTGTTTCGGTTAATGCTATTTTAGCCAATAGGATCAATCATACCTTTAGCCATGATCCAGATTTAGTAATAGAAAATACAATTAAAAAGGTTTTAGAAATCATATAACCATCCGCTTTAATCTATTATAAGGTCCAGTAATTTGCCAAGCAACTTATTACAAGTTGGGAGCTAATATTGTGGTTTTGATTTTTACCACATGATTTTAATCAATTATTCATTGAGGTGATGTGAAATTAGCCACTGAATTACAGCATATTAAATTTATATTTTTTCCTCTTATCGGAATCGTTATTTTTGCTCCCACTTCGCAATTGAACAACTTTAAATATGACAACCAATTCAATAGTTGAAAAGATATTGGCCAATGCAGGCCAATCTTTCCAGAATTTAACACCTGCACAATTGGTGCAACATGCCATTAAAAATGGTGAAGGTGTATTAACTGATACTGGTGCATTAATGGCCGACACCGGTGAATTTACTGGTCGATCACCAAAAGATAAATTTTGTGTGGCTGATGCAAAAACTGAAAACACAGTATGGTGGGGAGATGTAAATCAAAAGTTTGAACCAGCAAAGTTTGATGCTTTGTTAAACAAAGTAATTAAGCATTTTGAAGGTAAAAACATTTACATCCGCGATGCTTATGCTTGCGCAGACCCAAAGTATCGTTTAAATATTCGTGTTTTTAACGAAACGGCTTATCACAATTTATTTTGCAATAACTTG
The DNA here is from genome assembly GCA_943323675.2 of Chitinophaga pinensis. Lineage (GTDB taxonomy): Bacteria > Bacteroidota > Bacteroidia > UKL13-3 > UKL13-3 > UBA6183. The sequence goes on from CALPIR020000033.1 coordinate 8,655, forward strand.
TTTCTGCGCCCTACAGCAGAAGATTTAAAAGATTTTGCTCCTGAATGGTTAATCATCAATGCTCCTAGCTTTAAAGCTGTTGCTACCGAAGACGGAACCCGTCAGCATAACTTTACCATGATTGATTTTACACGTAAAATCATTTTAATCGGTGGTAGTGCTTACACAGGAGAAATGAAGAAAGGCATTTTTACTGTATTAAACTATATTTTACCTGAAGAAAAAGGAGTATTGTCAATGCACTGCTCTGCTAATATTGGTAAAAACGGAGATACTGCCATTTTCTTTGGTTTGTCAGGTACAGGTAAAACTACTTTATCTGCCGATCCTGAGCGTAAATTAATTGGTGATGATGAGCACGGTTGGGCTGATAACAGCGTATTTAACTTTGAAGGTGGTTGCTATGCTAAATGTGTAGATTTAACTAAAGAAAAAGAGCCTCAAATTTTTGATGCCATTCAGTTTGGTTCATTATTAGAAAATACACGCTTTTATCCGGGCACCACTACTGTTGATTATACCAATATTTCTGTTACGGAAAATACCAGGGCAGCATACCCAATTAACTTAATTGATAACATTGCAGTCCCTTCAGTAGGTAAAACGCCTGAAAATATTTTCTTCTTAACAGCTGATGCATTTGGGGTATTGCCTCCAATATCAAAATTAAATGTTGGACAAGCTATGTACAGCTTTATTAGTGGTTATACCGCTAAGGTTGCGGGTACAGAAGCTGGAGTTACAGAACCTCAAGCTACCTTCTCTGCTTGCTTTGGTCGTGTATTTTTACCGCTACATCCAGGTAAATACGCTAAAATGCTAGGTGAGAAATTAAAAGCTAATCCAAATATTAACGTATGGTTGATTAATACCGGATGGACTGGTGGTGCTTATGGTACAGGTTCACGTATGAAATTATCATATACCCGCGCAATGATTACTGCGGCATTAAATGGCGAGTTAAATAACGTTGCTTACGAAAACCATTCTGTATTTGGTTATGCAATGCCAACAGCTTGTCCTAATGTACCTGCCGACTTATTAAACCCACGTAACACATGGGCTGATAAAGCCGCTTACGATACACAAGCAAATAAATTGGCAAATATGTTCGTTAAAAACTTCGAGCAATACGCTGCTGGTGTAGATGGTGAAATATTAAATTCAGCTCCAAAGGCTACACAAAATGCGTAATTAGGTTTAAATTATTACTTAAAGAATTCGTTCCTTTACATGCCCTCAAAAAGTTAAACTTTTTGAGGGCATTTTCATGTATTTATAAATTAGTTTATATAAATATTAAAGTTGAAATAATTAAAGCTTTTCCCTTTATCTATTAGTTTTAATGTTATTTTATAGTGAATTGCTTTATATGTATCTTTTCATCCTAATGACTTGTAATAGTTGTTGCAAAATTGAATCCTATAATCTTTTTAAATAGTTGGTAGTCTTGCTGTATTTTATTTGAATAACTTTCAAAAGCTAGATTATTAAATAAGTTGAACAGTGTAATTATTTAGATTTTTTTTCATTCAAGGGTGAAATATGTGACGATCTTTTGGTAGTTATTATCCAAATCTTAAGATAAATCTAAAAGATGGTAATTGAAGAAATGTTTAAGGTTACATAAACGCGAATTAAGATATCCATACACAAAAAAAGCCACCTAGTAGTTAGTAGGCGGCTTTTTTAATAATATTATTAAGATTGTATTGTTCTATATCTCACGGTTAACGTCCCATTGCTCCATGTAATCTGCTACTCTTCGCAAGAAAGAACCACCTAACGAGCCATCAACCACACGGTGATCATAACTTAATGATAAGAACATAATGTGACGAATGGCAATAACATCACCCATTTCAGTTTCTAGTACAGCAGGTTTCTTTTTGATGGTACCTGTTGCCATAATAGCTACTTGTGGTTGGCTAATAATAGGAGTTCCCATTACGTTTCCAAATCCACCTACATTGGTTAAGGTAAATGTTCCTCCAGATATCTCATCTGGTGATAATTTATTTGTACGTGCGCGATTAGCCAAATCATTAACTGTTTTGGTTAATCCTATCAGGTTCATGTTGTCTGAGTTTTTAATTACGGGTACTATCAAGTTGCCACTTGGCAATGCGGCTGCCATTCCAATATTAATTTGCTTACGTTTTACAATGTTTGTTCCATCAACTGCAATGTTTATCATCGGATAATCTTTGATGGCTTTAACTACGCACTCAATAAACATAGGAGTGAAAGTGATTTTTTCACCCTCTCTTTTCTCGAATACTGCTTTGGCTTTATCTCTCCATTTAACCATATTGGTAACATCTGCTTCAACAAAAGAAGTTACGTGTGGAGAAACATGCTTACTCATAACCATATTCTCGGCAATGATCTTACGCATCCTATCCATCTCAATAATTTCATCACCTTGCATTAATGTTACTTTTGGCGCTTTGAATGCAGGAGCTTGGGCTGCTGGTTGCGAAACTGGTGTTGTTGCTGCAGGGGCGCTTACTGGAGCTGCTGCAGGTGCATTGGTGCGGTTTTGAACAAACGCTAAAATGTCACGTTTTGTAACACGACCTTCATTTCCAGTGCCTTCAATATTCTCCATTTCAGTCATACTCACATTTTCTTCTTTAGCTATATTCAAAACTAAAGGACTGTAAAAGCGAGCACCACCAGCGTTACTTGGTTTAGGTGTATTGGTAGTATTAATTGCTGCAATAACGGTTTTTTCAACCTCTGCCACTGCAGTTTTTACTTCAGGTGCAGGTGCTGATGAGCTTGCCGTTGCTCCACCTTCTAATGCTATAATGGCAATTACAGCACCTACAGGTATCACATCACCTTCGTTAAATAAACGTTTTATTAGTTTACCACCCTTAGGTGAAGGTACTTCAGAATCTACTTTATCGGTAGCTATTTCTAATACGGTTTCATCTGCAGCGATCATGTCGCCTTCGTTTTTAACCCAGCGGATAATAGTAGCTTCCGCAATACTTTCGCCCATTTTGGGCATCACCAATTGAAATTCAGACATAATATTTAGTCAGTTTAAGCATTAGGGAAAATTAACCCAGTACTATTTCTTTGAAAATGTGCTGTTTGCTAATTTTACACTTATAAATGTTTGGGCAAATTTAATTTTTTGCCCGACTTATGCCAATGATTATTAATCTTATCCCATATATTTTCCGAAGCCGTTTATTGCATAACACTTTATGTTTTACAGTACACGACTTTAGTTACATTACGGGTACTTAATATTTATTGGAGTTAAACTTAGGTTTACCGCTAAATTTTTTATCGCCTTGTGGCCTGTTTTCACCTCTTGGAGCTTCACCTTTAAATTTCCGTCCACTGTTATTGTTGTTAGTGGTTTTTGATTGTGTTTGGTGTTCACCCTTTTTTTGATGCCTTCTATCATTAGTGCTTTTTGGTGCAGGAGAGAAATCTTGCATCGGGTAAGGATGGTTTTCAATAACAGGTATTTTTTGCCCAATCAATTTTTCAATGTCACGGATGTATTCTCGTTCTTCGGCATCGCAAAAACTTATTGCAATTCCGCTTGCAGCAGCTCGTCCAGTTCTACCAATACGGTGCACATATGTTTCCGGTTGATTAGGTATTTCATAATTAATCACGTGGCTTAAACTATCAATGTCAATTCCTCGTGCAGCAATATCTGTTGCAACCAAAGTTTTTATAACCCCATTTTTAAAATCGTTCAATGCGTTTTGACGAGCATTTTGAGATTTGTCTCCATGAATGGCGGCTGTTTTAAAACCTTGTTTGGTTAAGTCTTTTGCAATCCTATCTGCGCCATGTTTTGTCCGTGCAAAGATCAAAACACTGTGCATGTCTTTCTTCTTGAGTAAATCTATAAGTAAAGATTTTTTATTCGTCTTATCAATATAGTACAATTGTTGTGTTACTTTTTCTGCTGTTGATGACACAGGAGTAACTTCAACTTTAATTGGATTATGTAAAATGGTGTTCGCTAGCTTGACAATTTCAGGCGGCATGGTGGCTGAAAAAAACAATGATTGTTTTTGCTTAGGTAATTTAGCCAATACTTTTTTAACATCATGTACAAAGCCCATATCGAGCATACGGTCTGCCTCATCTAATACAAATAATTTGATATGGTTTAGGTCTACAAAGCCTTGCTGCATCAAATCTAATAATCTACCAGGAGTTGCAATTAGAATATCAATGCCGTGTTTTAATGCATTGGTTTGGCCATGTTGAGAAACACCCCCAAATATTACGGTATGCTTAAGACCTGTATATCTTCCATAGGCTTCAAAGCTATCACCAATTTGTATGGCTAGTTCTCGGGTAGGGGTAAGTATTAAAGTTGATGTTAGTTTACGCTTGCGATCTTGTTCGCGTTGGTTGTACAATAATTGTATAATAGGAATAGCAAATGCTGCTGTTTTACCTGTGCCTGTTTGTGCACAGCCTAATAAATCTTTTCCTTGTAATAATGATGGAATAGCTTGCGCTTGTATAGGAGTTGGATTGGTGTAACCTTCTTCTTTAAGTGCTTTTAAGATGGGATCAATTAAATTTAATTCGTCAAATGTCATTTTATATATTAAGTACTATCAATATGTAAGCGTACTCAATACAAAGGTAAGGCTAATTAGTGGAATACCTTTATTATATTCCACTAACTACCTTTTAGCTTTAAATCTCAAATAGCTTCGAGTAACATTTTTCTTAACATATCCAATCCTTGTATTGCACTTCTATGTATCGTTCTTTCGCGATGATCACCCATGTTAAATTGTTTTGCAATTGTTCCCTTTGTTCCGCTTACTGCTATCCAAACAGTTCCAACAGGTTTATCAGGGGTGCCTCCATCAGGTCCTGCAATTCCACTTGTGGCAATCGCATAATCTGTGTTTAATTTTTTTCTTACCCCTTCAGCCATTTGTTTTATACAAGCTTCGCTTACCGCACCATTGGTTTTTAAAGTTTCTGCTGATACGCCTAGTTCATTTATCTTTACTTCGTTTGAATAGCTGATAATACTTCCCATATAGTAAGTTGAGCTTCCTGGTACTGATGTGATAAGATGTGAAATGTATCCACCAGTACAACTTTCTGCAGTTGATAAAGTTTTATTTAATGATTTTAATAATACACCAACAACTTGTTCTAATGAATCATTTTCTTCACCATAAATATGTTCACCTATCGTATCATATAATTGCACGATAATTTCATCTATTTCTTCTTTTAAAGTTGAATAATGAATGTGCGTTCCGCTAAGTCGTAACCTAACCATACCCACAGCAGGTAAGTATGCTAATTTAATGTGAGGAGGTAAATTGTTTTCAATTGTTTCTATTTTCTGTGCTAAAAAACTTTCCCCTATGTTACAAGTTAATATGGTACGATGAATAATTATAGGTAATGAATAACGTTTATGAAATCGAGGGATGCATTGCTCTTCAAAAATTACTTTCATTTCAAACGGCACCCCTGGTAAGCTTATAAAAATTTTCTCGTCTTCATCAAACCACATTCCAGGAGCAGTTCCACTTCTATTAAAAAGTACTTCACAGTTTTTAGGCACCATTGCTTGTGCATTGTTACTATCAACCATTGGTAAGTTTCTAAGTTTAAAAATATCTCTTACCCATGTTAATACTTCTTGGTTTAAAATAAGTTCGGTATTAAAGTAATTGGCAAAAGTATGTTTAGTAATATCATCTTTAGTTGGTCCTAATCCACCTGTAGTTATAATAATATCGGCTCGTTGTTTGGCGCTGTTTAATGCATTAATGATGGCTTGCGCATTATCAGAAACGGAAGTGCGATGTATAACCTGAATGCCCATTTTGCTTAGTTCTTGTCCTAACCAACTCGAGTTTGTATCTATTATTTGACCTATTAAAATTTCATCTCCAATTGTGATGATTTCTGCATGCATATTATTCTTCAATTAGTGTTTCAATAATAGTTACTGTTTATGTTTTTTGGTTAATAGATGCTTTATTTTTTTTATTAAATGAAAAAAAAAGTGTGAATAACCTCATTGAATATTTTAGACATTTTTTCAATAAATAAATAATTATAAAATGCTTTGTAGCTATTGAAAAATATATGTCTTTTAAAGGTTGTGTTTTTATAGTCGATATATAAACAATCTGAATCAAGTGTAAAAAAAAATATACACGAAAAGTATTTTCATGTTGATGTAGTAGTTGTTATGTTATGAGTAATGTTATTTGTTTGATGTTATAATATGTACTTGATATAAACCTTGAAGATACCTTTATTTACAGTAGTTAACAAAGATTGATGCATGCTTAATATTTATTTTTTTATTTAAAGTATTGATGATTGAATGAGTGTGTGAATATGTTGTGACTAACAATTTTATGTGTGATTAACGCAACCAATATCACTTCAAAATGCCTGATAAACCAATACTTTGATGAAGATAAATATGGTTATCAACAAACCAACGTGGCTATTTTTAGTAACTGATTGTGAGCATGTATTTGAAATATATAAACACTCGTATAAATTTGTTCGTGTAATCAATCAAATAAATATTTAAAACATGGCAACTAAGAAAACTAAAAAAGCAGCACCTGCAAAATCTGCTGCTCCTAAAAAAGTCGCTGCACCTAAAAAAGCTGCTGCACCTAAAAAAGCTGCTGCACCTAAAAAAGCTGCTGCACCTAAAAAAGCTGCACCTAAAAAAGCTGCTCCTAAAAAAGCTGCTCCTAAGAAAGCTGCTCCTAAGAAAGCTGCTCCTAAGAAAGCTGCTCCTAAAAAAGCTGCACCTAAAAAAGCTGCTCCTAAGAAAGCTGCACCTAAAAAAGCTGCACC
>CALPIR020000034.1 GCA_943323675.2 Chitinophaga pinensis
ATGCATCCATAATTCCGCTTCAATACCGGTTTCTTCTAGTAGCTCGCGTTTAATTGAAATTAAAGGGTCAACATCTAATGACCCTCCGCCTTCTGGAATTTCCCAGGTGTATTGGTTTATTGGAAATCTATATTGACCAACAATCCATGTATTGTATTCCTCATCAAGTACCAGTACACCTAAAGCTAACTTCTTAAAATGTACGGTACCATATACACCAGTTTTTCCTGATGAATGCAGCACATTGTGGTGGGTAACATTAATCCAAGAATTATCGTAAGCAGTTTGTTTATCAAGAATTTCCCAAGGATTTTGTTCGTTTGGTTTCATTGGTATTGTTTTTGTATTTTGCACCAAATAAAAGTAAAATTATGAGTACTAAAAATGCCTTAGTTACATTGTTTGGTTTGATGTTGGTAATCATTGGATCAGCATGCTCTAAAAGTAGTAATGATGATACAACACCCCAGCAACCGATTGTTACAATCGACTCGTCTGAGTTTAACGGGCGTTTAAAAGCTGAAGTGCGTGATGTAAATAATAATTTAGAAACAAACGCGATAGTTTACCTCTTTGCAAACTATAGCGATTTGGTAAATAATTTGTCATTAAATTATATCTATACCAATAACTCAGGCATAGTTGATTTTGGTTACGTGTTGCAAGGTAATTATTATATAATGGCAAGAAATGTAACAGGCGCAGTTGCACGCGATACAGCTGTAGTGCAGGTTACAAGCAGAAGAGAAATTACCAGAATAATGCGCTTATCGTATTAGTTATTACTTAGCTTCTATACCGTAACGTTTGCTGTATTTTTTGTATAGTTCCGTTTGTGTATTTTCTAAATTACATTCTACACCATTTATAAAAGCATGTATTAATATGCTTTCTTTCATATTTAAAACGTCACCTTCAGTTATAATTAGTGTTGCATTTTTATCAACTTCAATTGTTCCTGTACTTTTTTCGTTACCAGTAATTTTCGCGGCATTCTCGGTAATAAGCTGAAGTGCTTGCTCTGAACTAATACCATAAGCAGCACAAGTTCCTGCTGTATACATCACATTTCGGCTTTCCCAACTTCCGCTAAAACCAATTGATACTAAAATACCTTTGTTAAACAATTGTGCAGCTGTTTTGTAGGGTTGATCAACATCATGGTGGTTTCTGTTGGGCAGGCTATGTATCAAATTCACAATTACTGGAATATTACTTTGTTTAATTTCATCAGCCACTAAATGCGCATCACTACCTGTAACTAAAGTTGCTTTAATAGGTTGATGTTGTTTTATAAACTGCATCGCTTCTAAAATACCTTTGGCCGAATTGGCATGTACATAAAGTATTTTGCGCTGCTTAAACAAATCTTGCATGGCTTGAAGCCTAAGATTAGTTTCATGGTTATCCAATTTAAACTGGTATTGTTTAGCCTCAGCAAAAAACGTAATTAATTTTGCCTGTTGTTCTGTTAAATATTTTTGTTGCTCCTTAGGATCTTTTGCATAATGGTTAATTTCTGGCCAGTTAATATGAATTCCATCTTCGTTGATTACTGCATCTTCCCAATTCATGGCCTCAGTTTTTACAATACATGAAGTACCAGAAACTAATCCTCCTTGAGGAACAACTTGCATGTACGTTATGCCATTAAACTTTGCTGTTGGAACCACACGCGAATCTGTGTTATAGGCTATTAATGAGCGCACGTTAGGATTTATTTCTCCTACTTCATTGTAATCTCGGGTTGAACGAATTGCATCAATTTCATTTAGCCCCAGAAAAGTATTTAACAAAAACAATCCAGGGTAAACATGTTTGCCAGTTGCATCAATTATGCGTGCATTTTTGTAACTATTGCGCATGATGCTATCAACAAATACAATTTTGCCACTATCAAAAGCCACATAGGCATTGTTAATGGTTTTTCCATTGCCAATATGTACCGTTGCTCCCTTTATTATTATAGGTATTTGCTGTGCTTCAGAAGCAAAGGCTAGTACAAAAAATATGATGAGTATAAAATAGGTTCTTTTAATCATTGCAATGGTAATTAGGTTCTTGTTCTGAGATTTGAGTTTGTGTATCAGCTCCATTTTTTTGCGCTTGTAAAATGTTGCTTATTAATCTTGCTCTAGTTGCTGCTACTTGCTTTCTTAGCAGCTCGTCTGTTTGGGTGCTGTAATAACAAATACCATCTACAAAAGTCATTTCAGGTTTTGCATATATACTTAACGGATTATTATTCCATAATACAATATCTGCATCCTTACCTTGTTTTATACTTCCTGTTCTGCTATCAATACGAAGCATCTTGGCGGGGTTAAGTGTAACCATTTTCCAGGCTTCTTCTTCGGTTATTTTACCATATTTCACAATTTTAGCTGCTTCATGGTTTAATCGCCTACCCATTTCAGCATCATCACTATTTATGGCTACAGTTACACCCATTCTATTCAATATGGCTGCATTCTGTGGTATGGCGTCAATAACCTCATACTTATAAGCCCACCAGTCGGCAAATGTACTTGCATTTACTCCGTGTTTTTTCATTTTATCGGCTACTTTATAACCCTCTAAAATATGTGTGAATGTGTTTACTTTAAAACCAAAAGTGTCTGCCACATGCATTAACATATTTATTTCACTTTGTACATAACTGTGGCATGTAATAAAGCGGTTGCTGTTTAAGATTTCTACTAATGCATCAAGTTCTAAATCTTTACGTAAAGTTTTATCTGTTTTTAGTTTGCGTTCATATTCTCGTGCACGGGTAAATGCGTCAATAAATACTTGCTCAACCCCCATGCGGGTTTGCGGATACCTTGTGGTAGCGCCATCTCCCCAGTTTGCTTGTTTTACATTTTCGCCTAAAGCAAACTTTATATACTTGGCCGCATTTTCAATCTTCATTTTATCGGGTGATGCACCCCAACGTAATTTTATTAAGGCACTTTGTCCTCCAATTGGATTAGCGCTTCCATGAAGCAATTGCGCTGCAATAACACCTCCTGCTAATTGGCGGTATATATTAATATCATCTGCATTAACTGCATCACCAATTCTAACCTCGCTTGTTACTGCCTGCGTACCCTCGTTAACACCATGTGTTATGGCAATATGAGAGTGCTCATCAATAATACCATTAGTAAGGTGTTTACCTGTAGCATCAATTATTTCGCAATCGCTACATGGTAATTGTTTTCCAATTGCAGTAATCTTACCATTTGTAATAATTACATCGGTTTGTGTTAATATACCTTGTTGTTCATTAGTCCATATGGTGGCATTTTTAAAATGCACCTTTTTAGCTTGTGGTAAAATATTGTTTCCAAAATCATTAAACGGATACCAAATTAAACTATCGCTTAAAATTGTAACACTATCCTTTGATTCTTGTTTTTTATTTTGGTTTGATGCTACAATTGCAACCCAATTTTCAATTGTTTGGTTTGATAAACGAGCAAATCCAGACAGCTCTTTTATGTTGTATGGATATTGTGCGCTATCAATTATAGTAGCATTAGCTGTATAGTTTATTAATGTTTTACCATCTAATATAAAGTTCGCTATTCCTGCATGATAAGAGGCCTTAAGTTTGAAAGTGTCGTTATTGATTGTAGCGATGTTCTTTTTTAAATACAATGTTATGTTGCTATTAATCTTGTATTCATTGGCAAGTACAACATCTGGGGTATTATTTGTTTTGTGTGATTTGCCTTGAATTACAATTCCCATAATAGAAGTTTCATCATCAAACAAATCACCATCGCAAATAATAAAATTAGCTATTTTACCATCTTTTAAATCACCTAAATTATTTGCATTAATAAATGAGGCAGGATTTTCAGTAAGGGCCTTTATTGCTTCTTGTTTAGGCAAGCCGTATTTAACAGCTTTTCTAATGTTATTTAAAAAGTCACCTTCTTTGCTTCCTTGTGCGGTAATACAAAACTTAATTTTGTTTTTCCATAAAAAGTATAAGTTAGCTGGCGCCAACTCCCAATGCTTTAAATCACTTGTTGAAATAAGTTCAGCATCAAAAGCAGTATTTATTTTGTATGGCTTGGGGAAATTAACGGGAACAATTAAAGGTAAATTTGTTTGTTTAATTTCTTGTACACGTTGGTATTCATCACCATTTGTTTTTATAATATACTTGGCATTAAACTCCTTTGCGATAGCCGCTGCACGTAACACATTTTGTTTATTACCAGCATCAAAAATTACAGGCAAATTACTTAGGTTTACAAACGCCTCTAGGGATAAATTTTTTTCTTTTTGTTGAGCTACATACCATTTCGCATCATAGTATGTTTGTCGTATTAATGCAATACTACCCATTAATGATGATGGGTAAGGTTGTGGTGAATTACCTTTATTAAAACTAAAGCTCGAGGTGATGTTATTTCCAACAATTGTATAATGAGGTTCGTCATTTGCCGTTGTAACCAGTGCTGTTGTTCCTCTTAAAATTCCATCTTGATTTCCAGTAATAACGGCTCCAATCCCCATCGTTCTTAAAGCGATGGCATCTTGATGGTTATAATTGAAATATTGTGCAGCGTTAATTTCAGGCTTTATCGCCTCGTTCCATGCAAAGGCACCCGCTTTATTGCTGTTAAATTGTTCACCATTATTTTTATTCTTGTTAAATGATGGAACATCAATTCCATAATTACTGTATAAATCAATAAATGATGGATAAACAACCTTGCCTTTTAGGTTTACCTCAATTGCGTTTTTGGGTACAGCACCTTGTGCGGTAATTCGTTCTATTTTCCCCTGTTTTACAACAATGGTTGCATCGTTTAATACAGAATTAGCATTTACGTATACTATGGCATGTGTATATGCTATGTAGTTTAACGTATTATTCGCTGGGCCATTAATATTAAATGTAGTTTGAGCTTTTATAACAATCGATGTTAATAAAAGAGCTACGTATAGAAACAAAATCCTCATAAGGCAATATATAAAATTGTTGCAATATAAAAAGCAGACATAAAAAAAACGCGCGGCTTTGGCCGCGCGTTTCATGTTTTTTTAAACTGCTTTTATCTTAATAACGTAATGGATCCTGAGTAGGTGTATTTTTTACCATTAAAGCTGGTTGCATTTATTTGGTAAATGTATACATCTTGTGGGCACTCAGCTCCAGAATTATTTACTAAACCATTCCAACCAATGTTTGAGTCAAATGTAGAGAATACTTGTTGCCCCCAACGGTTAAATACATATACTTCAATACTCTTGAATCCTGCGGCATACACAAAGAATTTGTCATTACAACCAGGTATTGTAGGATCAACACATGGATTAGAGTTTGCTCCTAGCGTTGGTCTAAATGCAGATGGAATAAAAACAGTAATATCTGGTTCGATGCAAACTGGTCTTATTGCTGTATCAATACAACCACCTGGCATTGTTATTACCGTTAAATATGTTGGTATATCACAAGACACCGTATCAAAAGCTATGTTTTGAGGATCTTTTTCGTCAAGAATTCTATCAGGTCCGTTACCTGAACCTGCGTATTGTGGATCAGGTCCAAAATTCCATCTGTACTTCATGGTTTGGTTATCGGCAACAGTAGAAGTATTGAAAAAATCAAACTCAGGTTTAGCAATTGTTGTTCTCTCTGGATTGGTATAGAATGATGCTTTAGGAACATCATATACTGTTATGGTATCAATAAACTCTGAGGTACAACCAGCAGGTGTAACCACTTTTAGTTTAATGGTTCTTTTGCCATATGTAGCAAGTGTGCTAATAATAGCAGAATCACTTGGTGCAAATTTAGTTTCATTGGTTCCGTTAATCAGGTACCAATTGTATGTACTACCTCCTACACCAGAACCTTCTGCAACTAGGTAAGAGTTAAGAGGTGCACAACCTATACAGCTATCGCAAGTATACTTCGGATTTGGTTTAGGATTAATATCTAAACGCACATTTGCTGTAGTTGCAGCGCATACTCCATTGTTGGTTGTACTTGCTGTTGCTATTACAAATTGCTTATCTGAATCGCCCGGTTTTGTAAACTTGTATTTTGGTGTTAATGACGCATCATTGTCAAATGACCCTGTACCATCGTGTGTCCATTTTACTCCATAAAATACAGGAGAAACAGTAGCCAATAAATCAAATGGAATGGTATCGTAATCGCATTTTGGTAAAACATTGTCTAAAGACAATGTTGGTGGTTGTTGCACAAATGTTGTAATAGAATCATATCCTGTACAGGTAGTACTTAATTTAGTTATAGAGTAATTATAGTAAGCGATATAGCTATTTTGTGGAATAACTAAAGGGTCTTGCACATTAAACAGACCTGTTGCTGTTACGCCAACTCCAGAAAACAGACCAATTCCTCCAACAGGGTTAGCAGTAGCTGTAAATTGAATGCTTGAAGCTGTTTTACATATAGAATCATTCGTTCCTGCTGTTGCGTAATTAATGTCAACGTCAGGTAGTTTAATTATTTCCATATTTACACTGTCGCGAGCAGCACAACCAGTTGCATCATCTGTGTAATATAATTTCCAGATACCACCATTAATTGGAACAATAGGATTTTGTGCATCGAAGTTAAGTTTACTTACAATGGCATTGTTCATGGTACTAGGAAGTTGACCTGATGCAAAGCTCCAATAAGTAGAACCTGGTATACTAGAATTTGTAGTAGCACCTGAATGTAATGCTATTGGGAAAATTGGTTCGTTTTTGCAAATAGCAAAATCTAAACCAGCATCAACTATTGGTGTAGGTACTACTAGCATATTCATTGAGTCTACATTTACGCAACTTTTTAGTCCTGTTGAAGGTGCAGGTAAAGTATAGTTAATGGTATAAGTATATCTTAAAACATTAGGTGTTGGAGCCAAGTTAACTCCCGATAATCTTGGATCGTATGAGAAGCTGGTTGTATTTGCATTTTCAACCGTGGTAACAAGACCCGCTCCTTGCGAAATAGACCAAATACCAACTTTACCTGATGGATCTTGTGGATTATGTTTATGATTTGCAAATTTTAAAGAGTAAACACCAACCCTATTAATACATACAGATGTATCAGAACCTGCCGATGTTTTAGGTAGAGCAAACACACGTATTAAAGTGGAATCTTCTCTTAAACACGCACCTTGATCTGCTGGACCTCGGTATGCGTATTTTAGGTAATAATTTTTACTCGCACCTGTAATTTGAGTTTGCATGGTAGCATAAAAAGTATCTTGTGGTAAGTTCGGTAAACTATCCACATTAAGCATAGTGGTATTGCCTGTAACAGATAATGCTCCTGGAGCATTATTAAATGTCCATCCGCCAATACCACCTTGTTGGTTAGCTGGTGTTACTAATCTAAAGGGCAATACCAATTCTCGTTCGCTTCTGCATAGATTTTGCGGTTGTGTTGGAGATAAATTTGGTAATGGCCTTGCTATAACCCTAACTGTATCAGTATTACTGCACTCCAAGTAGCTTGAGGTTGTATCTGGGAAGGAATAATAAGCTGTTATTACATAGTCAGTGGTAATGCTTGGCGATGCTTTATAGTTGGATGAATAGCCTTTTGGTTGCACATTAACCAAAGTTGGACCTACAATTCTATCCCATTTATACTTATACCCTCCTCTTGCTAATAAGCCAACAGTATCTTTCGGACATACAGAAGTATCAGATCCTGCATTTACAACAATTGGTTGGTTAACACGTAAATTAAAGGTATCGCGCATCCTGCAACCAAATGTATCAACCATAAGTAGTACATAAGTTCCCGAATCTTTTTTAACAACAGATTGCACAGAATCATTGGTTTCTAAACTGTTGTTTTTAAACCAAGTATAAGATGCAATGTTGCCATTATTATTCCCTGCATTAAGTGTAAATGATTGACCTGCGCAAATACGTGCTGTATCTGGGCTAAATAACGGAATAGGCAGTTGTTTGATTACTAAAACTGTACTGTCAAAGTATTTACAACCCCTTAAGTCCCTTATTTCTACTATATATTTAGTATTTGAAGTGTCGGGCGCATCGTAATTGTTGCCATTATTTTGTATTGGTCCTTTTACAGGTGCGTTAGTTCGGGCGTTGCGATACCATGTATACGTGTATGGAGCCACACCGAATTTACCTTCTGATTTTAAATTAATCACAGTGCCTTTACAAGTAAAAGTATCTTTAACATTTACAACCACAGGCGTATCTACAGTTATGGTATCTGTATATACTTTTGTACAAAACTGGCCTGGTGTATATCCAGGAGTTGATACAACGAACTGTACTAAGTATTTGCCCCCTTTTGTGTAGGTAAATGTATCAATTATAATTGGCCTAGGATCTGTTATTGGACCTGTAGGGTTAGGACCAGGATTAAGTGCTTTTACTGGAACTGATCGAAATCCTCCAGAAAAATTATAGTCGTAAGGATTTATGGCAACTTTCATAGAAGCCGAGGCGAATGTTTGTTTAACTTCCGTTTTTCGCACCCTATAAACCCATTTCCCACAATACAAATCTTGTTTTACACCATCTGCTTTTGGTGTTGGTAAAACACGAATACTAAAAGAACGTGTTACACGACCAACATTTGGACAGAATTTATCAGCACCCGTTACAGTAAAATAGTAAGGTAGGGTTCTTCCATCACTTTCTTCCGTTTGCCAACAAAATTGCCAAGAGTCTTCCCTTGGTCTTGGCAGGCCTACTCCAACTGGATAGGTGGGTTGAAATGTAAGTTTACCTGGTCTTACTATACCTTGGTTCCAATTCATAAAGGTAGTATCATACCTGGGAATGAGCGGGTACACATCCGTATCTTTTGCAATTACGGTGAAGCAAAGTTGTTCGCCTGCGCAAATTGCATAATCATAGATAGGTTTATTATTTGGCCCAGACGGAAGTGTGGCTAAACGTGGAGGATTGTTACCAGGACAGTTAAATACATAAAGCTGCAAATCGCGCTGTGTAATACCAACTAAAATAGGTACCCCATTTGCATCATATGACCATTGCTTGACTCGTACATTCAGGTTTCCATAAATATAGCCTGTTGTATTGTTTAATGCGTTTAAACTTATGTCACCATTTACGGAATCTATTATTACATAAGGCCCATTTGGTTGTGGGAAATTAATATGCGGAGCTTTGGTAGAATTTAATGGGAAAGGGTAATTGGCACTGCCTGGTGGTTGGTAATTTACTAGGCCACCTCCTTGTTGTATAGAGGGAGATATTTCATATGTTAGGGAATCGTCATCAACATCTAATGCCCCCATGTTAAATACATATTCTTGACCAGAGCATAATGTTGCAACAGGCTCCTCTTTAAATATAGGAGAATTGTTTTTGCAAGGGTTTTGTGAACGATTAAATATATTAATAGTTGCTCCAATTCTAAATGATTGCCCACTAGATCCTGCTAAGTTCCATATATTATCATTGCGGCAGCAAAGTTCCCAAAACACATCCCAATAAGCGCAGTTGCTATTGTTTAGTGAGGCCATACTTAAATTTAAAGTACCCTCAAATACGTATTTTTCAATTGATGGGTTATAAGGTCCTCCTGTAACTTGCCCAAGATTATTACATCCGTTTTTCGCCACATTACCGCACAACGCCACGTTTGCCTTACCAATGTCTTCAACCTTTACCAACGATAAAGTTAAAGGTACATTGTTCGGGTTAGCAACACAACCTGCTGGATTTAGCGTTGTATTTGGTCTCGCTGTCATTGGAGCAGTACAGCCCATATTTGAGCAAAGAGATGCACCCGTACACAAACGGTAAATGGTTAATCTCATTTTCCAAATGCGCGGCCCTGTGCATTCATACTCTACATCGCCTCCAACAATGTGTGTGGCATATGTAGAAGAGTTACTCAGTACCATCGCTAGTGTTAGCAAAAGCAACAGCGAAACTCTTTTGAATATAGTAATTGGTTTATTCATACTCATGTAATTATTTTAAACGTAACTTTATTTTGGCTTAAATACAAATCAAACATACGATATTAACCACTTAATTTTTTCTTAAGAATCTAATTTAAGAACAATTTAAGACGTTTGTTTTTAGTTATTATTGCTGTTTATTACTGGTCATTACGGCACTCAAATGAACTTAGAGCAAGATACATTTAAATCATATAATAATGAGCCTTTTAACGCAGATGTTTTTGATGTTAAATTGGTTGATAGTAACCTCAGTGGTTTATGGCGTTACCATCAATTTTTACCAGTGAATTTTAAAGATGCTATAACTTTAGGGGAGGGGTATACGCCATTGCTGCCAGTTAAATTATTTGGCAAGCAAGTTTTTGTAAAACAAGAGCAGCTCTCTCCTACAGGCTCCTACAAAGATAGAGGAGCCAGTGTATTGATGAGTTATGCCAAAAAAATTGGCGTAACGCATGTGGTTCAGGATAGCAGTGGAAATGCGGGCTGCTCGATTGCTGCATACGCTGCAAATGCTGGCATTGGTTGCGATATCTTTGTTCCTGCAGATACCAGTAGTGCAAAGTTGGCGCAGGTTCGTGCTTATGGCGCAAACTTATTTTTAGTTGATGGGGATAGACAAGCCACAGCAGCAGCAGCTTTATTGGCCGCACAAAAAGCTTATTATGCTAGTCATTGTTACAATCCGTATTTTTTACAAGGTACCAAAACATTTGCCTATGAAGTTTGCGAACAAATGGGTTGGAAAACGCCCGATGTTATTGTATTGCCTGCCGGAAATGGAACGTTGATACTTGGTTGTTATATAGGGTTTAAGCATTTGTTTGAAAGCAATGTAATTGCTAAAATGCCTAAAATAGTTGCTGTGCAAGCTGCGAATTGTGCACCGCTTTATGAAGCCTGGAAACAAGGGTTAAACGAACCTGTAAAAGTAAATAGTGGCCTAACATTGGCCGAAGGCATTGCCATTGCCGAACCAATAAGAGGTAAAGAAATGATAAGTGCTGTTAATAAAACGCAAGGGATTTTTGTTACAGTTAGTGATGATGAGGTTGTTGGTGCGTTAAAGTTGTGTAATTCACAAGGGTTTTACATCGAACCTACTAGTGCTGCTACAATTGCTGGCTTAAAAAAGGCACAGGAAATAGTGGAGGGGGAAACTTGGGTAACATTATTTAGTGGTCATGGTTTAAAAAGCACCGAAAAGATATTGGCCATTTTAGATGCCTAACCTTAAATGATTTGTTTGTTTTTAATCACCATATCGTATACTTTTTCGTATTCGGGTAAAATATTGTCGATATGAAATTCTAATGCTCGTTTTTTCGCATTGTGTTTAAATTCCAATAACCGATTTTCATCGCTTAGAATAAATAGTGCTTTTTCTGCCATACAATCTAAATCACCTACATCGCATAAAAAACCAGTAACCCCATCAATATTTAATTCAGGAATACCACCTGCATTACTGCTCACAACGGGTACTTCGCAAGCCATTGCTTCTAAGGCAGCCAAGCCAAAACTTTCCGTTTCACTGGGCATTAAAAACAAATCACAAACAGATAAAATTTCTTCTACTGGATCTTGTTTGCCTAAAAATATAATTTTATCACACAACTCTAACTCGCGGCATAATATTTCAATTTGTTGTCTTTCGGGTCCATCGCCTACCAATAAAAGTTTGGAAGGAATTTGCTGCACCACCTTTGCAAAAGTTTTTACAACATCTTCCACACGTTTAACTTTTCTAAAGTTACTGGTGTGTACCAATAATTTTTCGCCTTGAGAGGAAATGGCCTTGCGAAAATGTTCCCGAGGTTTTTTACTAAAACGTTCGAAATCTATGAAATTAGGTATAACTTTAATTTCTTTAGTTACTTTAAAATGTTTGTATGTGTCTTGTTTTAATGAGTCGGAAACGGAAGTAATGGCATCCGACATATTTAATGAATAAGTTACAACTGGGGTAAAGGAAGCATCCTTACCTACCAGGGTAATATCTGTTCCATGTAGGGTGGTAATAATTGGAATATGAATACCTTCTGTGGCTAATATTTGTTTAGCAAATATAGCTGCAGATGCATGCGGTATGGCATAATGTACATGTAATACATCCAGCTTTTCAAACTTCACTACGTCAACTAATCTGCTTGTAAGTGTAGTTTCATAAGGAGGATAATCGAACAATGGGTAACTGCTCACATATACTTCGTGGTAAAATAGGTTATTGGTGAAAAAATCTAAACGAGCAGGTTGTTTGTAGCTGATAAAATGCACCTGATGCCCACGTTCGGCAAGTGCTTTACCTAGTTCCGTTGCAACAACTCCACTACCACCGTATGTTGGATAACAAACTATTCCTATTTTCATGTTTTGACTTTGAGGTTACAAAGATGAAACATTCGAGTTAAGTTTTTGTGTTGATGGCACATTTACTTTGTAAGTAGTTGTCTACTAATAATAAAACTAAACGAAATTTGGTTAGCTTAATCAGGAGTTGATTGATATGTGTATTAATCAAAGATAAATGCCTCGTAAATGGCATCTTGTAAGTTTGTTCTTACATTCATCTCAATCAGTTTTTTGTTTTCTGACGAGGGATGAACACGATTTGACAGGAACACAAATACCAATTTAGATTTTGGGTCAACCCAAGCACAAGTTCCTGTAAATCCAGTATGTCCAAATGTATATGGCGAGCATTGCTTACTGGTAGGGCTGGCTTTTTTAAAATCTGTTTCGGGTTTGTCGAATCCCAAACCCCTTCGCGATTTGCCATGTTTTTTAGTAAAGTAGTTGATGGTGCTTTCTTTTAAAATTCGCTTACCTCCATATTCACCCCCATTTAATAACATTTGCATAATTACTGCCACATCATTTGAACTTGCAAATAATCCAGCATGCCCGCTTATACCTCCAAGCATAGCAGCAGTTTGATCATGCACTGTGCCAGAAACCAATTGCCACCTAAAAAAAGTATCCATCTCTGTAGGAATAATCCAATCAGCATTTATTTTTTTTAGTGGGTTAAATGTAAGGTTGGCTAAATTAAGTGGCCTGTATACGTGTTCATTTAAAAACGAATCAATCGGTGTTTGAGTGATGTTTTCGATGGCTTTACGCAACAAGATAAAACCAATATCAGAATAAACATAGTTGCCTTTAGGCTTCACTTCACTTTTTAAAATGGCATCCCAAATAAATTGCTCATAATCATTATGTATAAATAAATTAGGCGCTACCTGTTTGTTGTATATGCTATCGTATGTGGTTTGATAGATAATGGGATTAGGCTTGCCATTTAGCAGTGTGCCTTTATAAATTGGTATATAGGCCAATAATCCTGCTTGATGTAGCAATACGTCATGCACGGTAATTTCATCTTTATTGGTGCCATTTAACATAGGCAAATAAGTACTTAATTTATCCTCTAGTTTTATTTTATGTTCATCATACAAATGCATCACTGCAAGTGTGGTGGCCAATACTTTTGTTAATGATGCTAGATCATATAGGTGATGGTTTTTTACTGCAGAAATATTATCGTATGAATGGGAACCAAATGATTTTTGATAGATAACCTTGCCTTGTTTAGCTACCAATATTTGACATCCGGGAGTTGCTCCTTTTGCTATGGCTTGATTAGCGATACTGTCTATCTTGTCTAATGCATCACTATTTAAATCTGCTTCTTCGGGTAACACATAGCTAAATCTATCTAACGTGGTTGTTGTTATACCACTTCCTAAAGGAAAAGCATCTCCTGCACTAACGGGCATGCGTCCTTTGGCTGCTATGCCGCCAAACAATACTTGTGCTGCCAATTGGTTGTATAACTCTAAGTCTTCATATGATACAATTACATTACGCGCATTTTGAAAACTATTTAGTATATAAGGATTGCCATTGCAAACCAATATTACTTTGCGCTGCGATTGAATGATTCGGTTTATAAAATCTATTTGTGATAGAGTAAGGCCTAATTTTTTGCTTACAAATCTGCTTGTTGAGTGTATACTTACAATAACTAAGTTGTATTTTTCTAGTGCTAAATATAAGCTGTCGAAATTTGTACCCTTATCTGTTTTATCAATACTAAAATAATCACTTTTGCAGTAGTTTAAACACATTTCCTGAAAGGCAGTAAGTTGCTGAATACCCACACCTACAGTGGCAATTTTATATAATTCAGGATTCTTAATTGGGATAATATCATCCGAATTTTTTGCAACAATTATGCTGTTTTTAATAGCCTTTTTAATGATTTCTGGCGCATCACCAGAATTTAAGTCTTCGGTTAAGTTGGTTAATTCTATTGGCTCGTATTTGTTTAATCCTGACCAATATTTTGCCATCAATACACGCCTACAACTTTTTTCAATTTGTGCCCAGGTTAAAGAGCTATCTAGTAAATGCTCTTTTATCTTATTCATACTTGCAGGTACATTCTCTACAAATAATAAAATATCATTACCTGCTAATAATGCACGTGCAGCAACCTCGCCCGGAGGGTATAAATCTGCAACACCTTTCATGTTTAAGGCATCGGTAATTATTATCCCTTCAAATCCCATTTCATTTCTAAGCAAGTCGGTAATAATTGGTTTTGACAATGAAGAAGGTGTATTGCTGGTATCAAGCGCAGGTATGTTTAAATGGGCAACCATTACACTCATTACATTTTCATCTATCAACTTTTTAAAAGGATATAGTTCTAAAGAGTCTAAGCGTTTTCTGTTTGCTTTAATAACAGGTAAGCCATAATGAGAATCTGTTTCTGTATCACCGTGGCCCGGAAAATGTTTTGCAGAAGCAATAATATGCATGTCTTGTAATCCTTTTGCATATGCGGCACCAAGTTTGGCTACAGTGTATTTATTCTCTCCAAAAGAGCGATCGTTAATTACTGGATTGTTGGCATTGTTGTTCACATCAACATCAGGCGCAAAGTTAAAATGTATACCCATACGCTTACATTGCGAACCAATACTTAATCCCATTTCGTAAACTAAATCAGGATTTGCACTAGCACCTAAAACCATCTGACGAGGATAAACAGGGGTGCTATCTAAACGCATACTTAATCCCCATTCTCCATCAATACCAACCAATAACGGTACTTTACTTTTACTCTGGAAATTATTAGTAAGTGTGGCTTGTTTATAAGGAGTTCCTTTAAAAAAAATCAATCCGCCAATTTTATAATCACGTACCAACGATTCTATATAATTGAAATGGGCAGTATCGCGCATGGTCCAAGCATCAACCATAAAAAGTTGTGCAATGCGTTCGTCATCGGTTAATGTATTATATACGGAATCAACCCAAGGATTACTTTTATTCCAGTTTATTATACCGTTTTGCGCCCAACCCAAAATGTGTAAA
>CALPIR020000035.1 GCA_943323675.2 Chitinophaga pinensis
TCACCCATCAACATGCTGAATATGCGATCTGCTTCAGCAGCACTATCAAGTGTTACTTTTTTAAGCGTACGTCTTTCCGGATCCATGGTTGTGCTCCATAATTGTTCGGCATTCATTTCACCCAAACCTTTATAACGTTGTATACCTACACTCTCTGGGTTTCCTCCTTTTGCTAAACGCATTACAGCCTCTTCACGTTGTGGTTCTGTCCAGCAGTACTCTTCTTCTTTTCCTTTTTTAACAAGGTATAAAGGTGGTTGAGCAATGTAAATATAACCAAACTCAATTAGCTCTTTCATGTAACGGAAGAACAAGGTTAATATCAATGTACGGATATGGCTACCATCCACGTCAGCATCCGTCATAATTACAATTTTATGGTAACGTAATTTATCCATGTTTAACGCTTTGTTATCATCGGCAGTACCTATGCTAACTCCTAAGGCGGTAAACATGTTTTTTATCTCTTCATTCTCATATATTTTATGTTCTAATGCTTTCTCAACATTTAGAATTTTACCACGTAGCGGTAAAATAGCTTGGGTAGCACGATTACGACCTTGTTTTGCTGTTCCACCTGCCGAGTCTCCCTCAACCAAATAAAGTTCACATATTGCAGGATCTGATTCTGCGCAATCTGCTAATTTGCCTGGTAAACCTCCTCCGCTCATAACCCCCTTACGTTGTACCATCTCACGGGCTTTTTTAGCAGCATGACGGGCAGTAGCGGCTAATATTACTTTCTGTACAATTAACTTGGCCTCTTTAGGGTTTTCTTCTAAGTAATTGTTCAGCATCTCACCCACGCACTGATCAACCGCGCCAGTAACATCGCTGTTACCTAATTTAGTTTTGGTCTGACCTTCAAATTGAGGCTCTTGAACTTTTACGGAAATAACTCCCGTTAAACCTTCACGAAAATCATCTCCAGCTATTTCAAACTTTAAGTTTTTAAACATGCCTTCTTTTTCGGCATACGATTTTAAGGTACGTGTTAATGCCCTACGGAAACCAGCAACGTGTGTACCACCTTCGTGGGTATTGATGTTATTTACATAACTATGCAAGTTTTCTGTGTAACCACTATTATAAATCATGGCCACCTCAACAGGTACTCCATTTTTTTCACCTTCAACATAAATTGGTTCAGGTAAAATTTTATCACGTGTTCCATCAAGGTAATTAACAAACTCTTTTAAACCGCCTTCGCTAAAAAAAGTTTCTTCGCGCAGGTTACCCGACTCATCAGCACGCTCATCTTTAATATTTATGCGAATACCACGGTTAAGATAAGATAGTTCACGCATACGCGCAGCCAAGGTGTCAAATTTATACTCTGTTATGGTAAAAATACTTGCATCAGGCTCGAAATAAATCAAGGTTCCGTTAGAAGTTGATTCACCAACTACTTTAACATCGTAAAGGGGCTTACCACAACTATATTCTTGTTGGAAAATTTTACCTTCACGGTATACAGTGGCGCGCAATAATGTAGATAATGCGTTCACACAACTAACACCTACTCCGTGTAAACCACCCGAAACTTTGTATGTATCTTTATCGAATTTACCACCAGCATGCAAAACTGTCATTACAACCTCTAATGCAGATTTGCCTTCTTTGGCATGCATACCAGTAGGTATTCCTCTACCATCATCTAAAACACTAACCGCATTATTTGTATGAATGGTAACATGAATATTTTTACAGTGCCCAGCTAATGCTTCGTCAATTGAGTTATCTACAACCTCATAAACCAAATGGTGTAAACCCCTTGTGCCAATATCACCAATATACATTGCAGGACGTTTCCTAACAGCTTCTAAACCCTCTAGTACCTGTATGTTATCGGCACCGTAATTCCCTTTGTTTTCCATTGAACTATCTGACATATATAAATGCTTACAATTAAAACGTAAAAGTACGCTCAATAAGGTTGTTAACCTAACTTAGTAAGATGCATTTACAAGTTTGTTTTCCACATTTTTTCCGCTAAATTTTATCATTCCGCTTAAAGTTAAATTATAACTGGCTATTAACTAATTATAAAATCGAACTGACAGGGATATACCAATATTTTTTTTACTGCTATTTACTTTAATACTAAGATCAAGCTTAGGCCATTGAATTATAATGAATTATTGAGGCATTATAACTGCGGTTTTAATAATTAATTGTAATGTATTAGTACCTTATATTTACTTATTGAAACTAGAGTATATTGGAAACTGCTCGCCAAGGTTATTGAAACGAAAAACAAACTATTTATCAAAATATGCCTCTAAACCAAAATATTAACATCGTTTTTAAACAACAACGAACTATCGCCATAACTTAAAAACCTATAATTATTGGTTAATGCGTGCTCGTAAATTTTACGCCAATCGTTGCCAACAAAAGCTGCTATCAATAACATTAACGTATTTTCGGGTTGATGAAAATTAGTAATTAATACATCAACCAATTTAAACCTATATCCTGGAGCGATAATAATTTGTGTGCTACCTACCAAAACTAGTTTTTCTTCTTGCTCCAATGTTTTTATAATTGCAGAAATAGCATCAACTGAGCTAATATTCAAAGCGTCAAACTCATAAGCATCCCATTGTTTAATTTCTACCTCATTTTCGGCATGTTGAAGGATTAACTTAACTCCATGCCAATATAAACTCTCAAGCGTTCTAGTGCTTGTTGTACCAACAGCAACTAACTTGTTTTTATTAATTAAACAGGCTAATATATTTTTCAATGTTGATAGCTCAACAAACAACGTTTCTTCATGCATTTGGTGATCAACCAAGGCCTTTGTTTTTACTGGTTTAAAGGTACCTGCGCCAACATGTAATGTCAATTCATCAAAAGTAATTTCTTTTTTACTCAAGGAATTAAAAACGTCAGGGGTGAAATGCAAACCCGCAGTTGGCGCTGCTACAGAACCTTCTACTTTTGCGTATACTGTTTGATACCTTTCTTCATCTGCCTCTTCCGTTTGTCTGTTTAAGTAGGGAGGTAAAGGTAAAATACCTGCAAAATGTAATACCTCTCCAAAAGACAAATCTTCATTATTCCAACTAAATTCTACTATAAATAACTCCCCAACAAAACCCTTTTTTACAGCCTTTAAACAAACTTTACCATTAGGCGTTTCTACCTGCTTTTCAAGAATATCTTCCTTCCACCTTTTAGCATTACCAACCATGCACTTCCAAGTACTATTTTGTTTGCTAATAAATGCCTGTTGGTAATCAAAATGATGTAATGGCTCAATGCAAAATATTTCAATTTGCGCGCCAGTTTCACGGTTAAACAATAAACGTGCGTGAACTACACGGGTATTATTAAAAACAACCAAACTATTTGAAGGCAATAACGAATCTAATTGATTAAAAACAGAGTCAGTAATTGATCCGTTTTGGTATACCAATAATTTAGATTCATCTCGATTTGTAAGAGGAAATTTCGCAATCCGCTCTTCAGGCAATTCATAAGAAAAATTAAGAATATTTAACTGTTTAGGTGAACTCATGCCGCATTATAATAA
This sequence comes from Chitinophaga pinensis, assembly GCA_943323675.2. Classification (GTDB taxonomy): domain Bacteria; phylum Bacteroidota; class Bacteroidia; order UKL13-3; family UKL13-3; genus UBA6183. Next base: position 3,542 of record CALPIR020000035.1, read on the forward strand.
ATGGCTAAGGTTTAAAATCAAACCTTGACAAGAAAATTAAAATAAGAAAATTTAAAATTAGAGAACAAAAAAAGCAATTTATTTTCCGATAAAATCAGGTTTACGTTTTTCTACAAAAGCATTCATGCCTTCCTTTTGATCTTCGCTGGCAAAGCACATATAAAAGTTTTTACGCTCAAAATGCAATCCTTCTTGTAAACCACTATCAAAAGCCTTTAATACACTTTCTTTAGCCAAACGAACTGCTACAGGCGATTGAACCGCAATTTCCTTAGCCAATTTAATGGCTTCATCCAAGTATAACTCCTCAGGAACCACACGATTAATTAAACCGGCATCCATGGCTTCTTGGGCAGTAATAAATTTACCCGTTAATACCATTTCCATGGCCAATGCTTTACCAACAGCCTTGGTTAAACGTTGCGTCCCACCTGCACCAGGCATAATTGCGAGTTTAATTTCAGGCTGACCAAATTTAGCCGTTTCACTTGCCACAATCATATCGCAAGTCATGGCTAACTCACAACCTCCTCCTAAGCAAAAACCACTCACAGCAGCTATAATGGGTTTTTTGGTTTTGCGTATTTGATCCCAAGTTTCAAACTGGTCTATCTTCAACATGTCAATAGCCGTTTTACTTTCCATTTGTTTAATATCGGCACCAGCTGCAAAAGCGCGTTCGTTTCCGGTGATAATAATGCAACGAACGTTATCATCATTATCAAAATTTAACAACGCATGTTTAATTTCTTGCATCAACTGTAAGTTTAATGCATTCAACTCTTTAGGTCTATTTAAGCGAATAAGCGCTATGTGTGGTTGAAATGCCGATTCGGCAATAATAAAATCGTAGTTCATATAATATATGATGATTGGTAAAAACGGATTCAAACATAAGGCAATTTAAAAACAACAAAAACATTAACAGCCAAAAAAGCTACTCTTTTTGTATTAAGACACAAAAGACCTATCATTGCATTATAAAAGTATTTACACCGCAGATAAAGGAAAAACCCGATAGATTTGATTATTTTTTAAAAAGCACTTGCATATAAAAAATAAATTCCGATATTTGCACTCCTTTTTAATAGAAAAAGCCATGAGAGTTTGTGATTTAACAGGTAAGCGTGCAATGGTTGGTAACAACGTATCGCACTCAAATAGAAAAACGAAAAGACGTTTTTACCCAAATTTACAGGATAAGAAATTTTTTATCCCTGAAGAAAATATGTGGATTACTTTGCGTGTTTCAACCAAAGCAATAAAAACGATTAATAAAAACGGTATTACCGCTACTTTGCGTAAATTCGTAAAAAACGGTATCATTTAATTTAAGGAGTTACAGCAATGGCACGTAGTAAAAATAGAATTCAAGTAATATTAGAATGTACTGAGCACAAGACATCTGGCTTGCCTGGTACTTCTCGTTATATCACCAAGAAAAACAGAAAAAACACAACTGAACGTATCGAGTTGAAGAAATACAACCCGATTATGCGAAAAGTTACTGTTCACAAAGAAATTAAATAATTTGAACCATGGCTAAGAAGGTAGTTGCAACATTAAAAACGGGTGCAGGCAAAGATTTTGCTAAAGTATACCGTGCGGTAAGAAACAAAAAGGGTGCTTACTCTTTTAAAACCGAAATTATTCCTAACGAAGACGTTAAATCACACTTCACCAAAGCTTAATAGCTTAAAGGTATTACCATATTTAAAAGCACCGTGAGCAATCAGGGTGCTTTTTTTATTATGGTTGATGCCTAATTTAAAGTAAATTCGCACAGTTTAATACAATTAAAAATGGGCATATTTAGCTTCTTTAGTAAAGATAAAAAAGAAAAACTCGACCAGGGTTTAGAGAAAACAAAAAGCAGTTTGTTTGATAAAATCAGTAAAGCGTTGGTTGGTAAATCCACTGTAGATGATGATTTTTTGGACCAATTAGAAGAAATACTGGTAACAAGTGACGTGGGTATTGAAACAACGCTCAAAATAATTGATCGACTACAAAAGCGAGTTGCAGCAGACAAATACATCAACTCTAGCGAATTAAATAAATTACTCAAAGACGAAATTGCGAAACTTTTTGACGAAAGCGGTTTATATGAAAACGACTTCGAATCTGAAAAATCAACCAAACCTTATGTAATAATGGTAGTTGGAGTAAATGGCGTTGGTAAAACAACAACCATAGGAAAGTTAGCCCATCAATTTAAAAGTACGGGTAAAAATGTAGTACTAGGTGCAGGCGATACTTTCAGGGCTGCTGCAGTGCAACAACTAAAAATATGGGGAGAACGCAACGGGGTGCATGTTGTGGAGCATGGTATGAATACCGACCCAGCATCTGTGGCATTTGATGCGTTGAAATATGCTACAGAAAACAATAGTGATATTGTAATTATAGACACAGCAGGCAGATTGCACAATCGCGTTGATTTAATGAACGAGTTGGGTAAAATCAAACGCGTAATGAGCAAGATTATCCCCCATGCACCTCATGAGGTTTTATTGGTTTTGGATGCCAGCACAGGGCAAAATGCATTTGAGCAGGCTAAACAATTTACTGCAGCCACAGAGGTAAACGCTTTAGCACTTACTAAACTAGATGGCACGGCTAAAGGTGGAGTAGTGATTGGAATTGCGGATTTGTTCAAAATCCCGGTTAAATACATAGGTGTAGGCGAGGGCATTGAAGATCTGCAGCTATTTAATAAACACGAATTCGTTGATTCGTTGTTTAACTCAAATTAATTAATAGAATCCTTAACAGCGATCTATTTGATTTTGTTGAGTTAATCCCGATGTGGAATTTATAGGGCAATTTATTAAAATTGCTAATTACAAATTCCTAATCGATTCGGACTGGTAAAGACCGGAACCGAATTTGGAATAAATTAATTTTTCAACCCTATTTATTAATTATATTTTGAAAACAAAAAATAAAGAAAATAAAGTAAACATCATTACGCTTGGATGCTCTAAAAATATTGTTGATAGCGAAGAGTTATTCAGTCAACTTAAAGCCAATAATTTTAACGTTGAACATGAGAGTACAAAAGATGATGCCAATGTAATTATTATAAATACGTGCGGATTTATTGATAATGCTAAACAAGAAAGTATAGATACCATTTTACGTTTTGCAGAAGCTAAAAAACAAGGAGAAATTGACAAGTTATATGTAACAGGATGTTTGTCGCAGCGCTATATGCCAGACCTACAGAAAGAAATTCCAGATGTAGATAAATACTTCGGCACCACGCACCTTCCACAATTACTTAAAACTTTGGGTGCGGATTATAAACATGAGTTGGTAGGCGAACGTTTAATTACTACCCCTTCTCATTATGCCTATTTAAAAATAAGCGAAGGATGCGACAGACCATGTTCTTTTTGTGCCATTCCTATTATGCGTGGCAAACATCTATCAAAAAGTTTTGAGCAATTGGAAACAGAAGTTAAGGGATTGGTTAAAAACGGAACTAAAGAAATTTTACTAATAGCACAAGATAGCACATACTATGGGCTTGATTTGTACGGAGAACGGAAACTAGCCGAATTGCTTCTTAGAATGAGTGATATTGATGGATTAGATTGGATACGTTTGCACTACGCCTACCCTTCTCAATTCCCACTAGATGCGCTGGATGTAATGAGAGAACGTGATAATATTTGTAATTACATTGATATTCCTTTACAGCATACAAGCGATAATATGCTTAAAATTATGCGAAGAGGAATAACATCAAAACGCACACAAGAGGTAATTGACACCATGCGCGAAAAAGTTCCGGGTATTGCAATAAGAACTACACTTATAGCTGGCCATCCGGGAGAAACAGAGCAGGACTTTAAAGACCTATGCAAATTTGTTGAGCATAATAAATTTGATCGTTTAGGGATATTTACATACAGCCACGAGGATGGAACGCATGCAGGAACAATGGCAGATGATGTACCACAAGAATTAAAAGAAGAGCGTGCAGCCATTGTAATGGATATCCAACAGGGGATCTCGGCAAAACTAAATCAACAAAAAGTAGGTAAAACCTATAAAGTATTGTTTGACAGAAAAGACAGTGGATATTATGTTGGCCGCACAGAATTTGACTCACCAGAGGTTGATAATGAAGTGTTGGTTGATGCAAAAAGTAATTACGTACGAATTGGTGATTTTGCGCAAGTTAAGATTGATGCTGCAGAAGATTTTGATTTATACGGAACCATCGTAACTCCTTAATACATGTATAGTAATAGCCATTCAGCTGTTAGTTTCGAGCAAAGCAATCAGTTTTCTAAGATTATTTTAGATTACGCGAACAACTCTGCCAACCTATCTGATTTTTACAACTTAAGGCCTGAAATTGCATCATATAAAACCATGATGGAGCAAAAGAACTATAACAATAGTTTTAGACCTATTTTGGTAGATGAGTTGAAGAAGCAATATGCTGAAGCAGAGATAAAATTACATAAATCAACTTTGGTTGAAACCAACATCAATTTATTACTAAGCCCAAATACATATACGGTAACTACTGGCCACCAACTTTGTTTATTTACAGGCCCACTTTATTTTATACATAAAATATTAAGTACCATTAAATGGTGCGAAGAACTTAACCTAAACTACCCAGATAAAAATTTCATTCCTGTATTTTGGATGGCATCTGAAGATCATGATTTTGCTGAAGTGAATCATTTATATGTTAATAGTTCCAAATATACCTGGGATATTGATAGCAAAGAAAAACCAGTTGGTCGATTAACACTTGAAAACTTCGAAAAATTCGCCAAAAAAATAATTGATCTTGCTAATAATGAATTTGCAAAAAACCAATTGAAAGAATGGAGTAAGTGTTATACAACTAGCTCTAATTTAAGCATAGCTACGAGAAAATTAGCACATTTACTTTTTGAAGACAAAGGATTAGTTATTTTGGATGCAGATAGTAAGCCATTGAAAAAATTATTTGTTCCTATCATCAAAAATGATGTTTTGAACCAAAAAAACTTCGATATACTAACTGAAACCAATAACACACTTCGGAAAAAATATAAAACTCAAGTTAATGGGCGCGAAATAAATTTCTTTTACATAAGTAATGAAGGCCGAAAACTCATTAAAAAAGAAAATGATACATTTATTGTAGACGGAACATCAATCAACTTCTCCAAGAAAGAAATAGAGCTTGATATTGAAATTCATCCAGAAAACTACAGTCCAAATGTAATTATGCGACCAATGTATCAAGAATTAATACTTCCTAATTTAAGCTATATTGGTGGTCCTGGTGAAATAGCCTATTGGCTTCAACTTAAACCTATTTTCGAATATAATAAAATCTGTTTTCCAATACTTACCCTCCGTGATTTTGTAATGCTGATAAACGAACAACATATTAACCAACTCCATAAAATTGGTTTAATTGCCGCTGATTTATATTCAGCGAATATTGTTGTTGAGCGAAAACTTGTATCACTAAACGAAGATGGTGGACAGGTTAGATTGATTGATGATGTAGCAATTAGTATGCAAAAACTAATTGATACTGCAATGAAAACTGATAATAAAATTGGTAGTGAATTAATTAAATGTAAAACAGATTGGAACAATAAACTTAATCATTTACATCGCGAATTAGACAAAAAGCAAAGAGAAAAAATCAAACATCAATTTGATAAATATACCACAATAAAGGATCAATATTTAACCGATGGAACAACGCAAGAACGTATATCCAATGTGCTTTCATTTGGCGTAACAGAGTCGGTTCATGATCTTATACACCTAGTTTATGAGCACTTATCTAGGTCGCAGAGCCATATTAATGTTATAGTAAAAAAAGGTTAATAGCCAATAAATGAGGCATTTTAGTCTATTAAGATGTCTAATTTAGCAAACTTTAAACAAATCTGTATTTGTTTTTTGCACGTGCTTTGATTTTTTTACATTATTTTTGACTTTATTAAGAATTACCCCACAAAAAGTAAATAAAAAAGTATGAAGAATACCATGCGCTATTTAACAACTCAACTTACAGGTTCTATGCTTTGTTTGTTATTGTTAGCTACTCACTCCAATGCACAACAACAAGCTCGATTGAGTATAGAATTCAGAGGTGGGTTACCATCAATAATGACAGAATCAAGTCCAGCGAACGCTCCTTTTGGAGGTTTAGGACTTAGGTATTCTTTCAATAAATATTTTTCGCTATCAGGTGATGCAAATGGAGGAGGGATTTCTGGAGTGAGTAAGTCCAATGTGTATTTCAGAAACAGCTTTACCCAAATTGGTGGAAAGGCAAACTTAAATGTAACTGCTTTTATACCAGAGCGTAACGATGTTTGGAGCAGATTTAATGCATACATAAGTTTAGGATCAAACTACATGATGTATTATTACGATAAAGACAAAGCCTTAGATGGCAAAACATCAAAGCCATATTTTGTTTATGATGCTGGAGTAAATGTAAAATACTACGTAAATGAAATGATAGATATAATGGGAGGTATCACATTTAACTTCACTCAAACTACAGCAATTGATAATATGAGGGATGATGGCAAAAATGACAAGTTCGCTCTAACTTATGTAGGATTAGCATTCAAAATTTTACCAGAAGATCGCAAGCAACTTTTAGATTGGGCCCATTTACCTATAATGAATAATCAAGGTACCAAACAATTAATAGAGCAGTTAGAGGCAAACCTTAGCGAGACAAATAAACAATCAAATGATAGCTTAGCTGATTTACTTAGATCTGAAATTAAATTGGTTGATAATAAAGTAGAAACAGTAAATACTAAAGTTGATACAATTGCCGCTAAAATGAACTTAATGCTTGAAGTATTGAATAAAATGAGTGCAGTACAAACGGAACAAGTAGAAGCTTTGCAGTCTAAAAACAAGCCTAAAGGCAAAAAAGATGCAAAAACTAATGCTACAACGCAAACAACTTCAACAAAAACAAATTTACCAAACGATACAACAAACAGGTACACTTTAAATCCTAAAATGTTATCATACACAGCACCTGATGGAACAAAGATTAAAGTAGCAACAGTAGACCAGAGCCAGGTTAAAGAAAATTACGCCATAGTGGTAGGTTCTTTTGTTCAAGACCAAAATGCAGTAATTGCTCGTGATAAATACGTTGATAAAGGATGGGATGCTCATATCTTAGGAAGTGCAAAATCTCAATATAAACGTATTGTTATTTTCAGCAATAATTATTTCGAAGCTGCTAAAATTGTTACGGAATTAAGATCTACAGTTTCTAAAGATGTTTGGATGTTAGACATCAATACTGGAAAGGGAGTTTATATCAAATAGTTTTTAAATAACCATACATGTGCCACATAACAATTCCGGCACAAACTGAAACATTTAAACTATGCTTAGTGCCGATTTGTGGAATTTCAATACACAAATCGGCATTTTTTATAAATAGGTCACTTACACCATCAACCTCGTTACCAAAAACCAAGGCATATTTACATCCAACTTCTGGAATAAAATCGTGAAGCATCACTGATTGAGTTGTTTGTTCAACTACTATAATTTTAATTTGGTTTATTCTCAAATGTGCAATTAGGCTTTCATTGTCAGAAAAATGAGTCCATTTAACTGACTCGGTTGCTCCTAATGCTGTTTTAAGTACTTCTTTATTGGGTGGCGTAGGACAAATTCCAGCTAAATAAATGTTATCTGCGCCAAATGAATCAGCAGTCCTAAAGAATGATCCAATATTTTGACCACTTCTAACATTATCCGCAACTATATCGTAATCAAGCTTTTTAACATCCTTGTAGTCTTCAATAGTCATTCTATTTAAAGCACCTAATGACAGTTTTTTAGTTCCCATTAAACAAATTAACCACTTTTATATCAATAATCTTATTGGTAATAGTTGTTTTTTACCGTTTTTCGTCATATTATTGTGCTTTAAATCACTATGAATAACCTTAAAAACTTATGATTAGCTTTTACAAAAATATTGTAGCGATCGTGCTGTTATTTATTTTCACCATTGGAAAAGTTCAAGCCCAATATAAGTACACGCGTTTTACAGTTGATGTAAATGGAGGTTTTTCAATGCCAAATACATCTATAACAGGCACCGCAGGTGGTTATGGTGAAATTGGGATAAAAGTAGCTCCAAGCAGATTTCTTTCTGGCAGATTAGCCCTTGGCATTGGTACATTAACAGGTTCTCAGAGCGTTGAAAAAATAACTGGAACAAGAGAAAACGTTGCTAATTACACAAAATACAACGCCTCATATTATTATTTTTCAGGAAGCGGATTATTAAACTTAGAAAGAACATTCAAATTAAGAAATTTGGGAAGGTTCTTCAATCGTCTTAATACATTTTTAGTAATAGGCGCTGGTTACATGTATCCTGACATTAAAGTTAACCGTGTAGATGGTCAATTCAAAAACTATAAAAAAGACGTACGTTTTATTGCTAATAATTTTGGTTTAGATTTTAAATACTTTATCAGCAATCGTTTCGACCTAAGCTTTGGAGCAGAATACAAACTGGTACAAACTTATTATTTAGATGGTGCTTATTCTGACAAAAGATACGATGGCATGACGAATGCATATGTTGGTGTTAGCTATAACATAGGCGCTAGTGCTGACCGTAAACACTTAGACTGGTTTAATTTAGATGGTAAAGTAGAACTTATGTTTGTTCCATTTAAGAACGAAATTAAACAAGGAGATGGGCCAATTGCAGATACCAAGAAACCATTAATTGACACAACAACAAATCTTTTAAAAGAAACGGCTCTTAATCCAATCCATGTAGATAGTAATTTAGCACAAATAGAAGAGCCAAATATTATTAACATTGACAGCATCGATCAGAATGGATTAAAAGATGTGGGTATAAATCCAGTGGTTGTGGTAGTAACACCGGAGACAAACGACACTACAGAATATAAGAAATTTGGAAGACATTCAGATATCAAAGGAAAACCAGAAACCGCTGTACCTGTAAAAGTAGCCGTTGGGCCTAAAGTTCAGCCAGAGCCAGGAAGTTCGCTAAATGATATCGATGGTATTGTTCGCCCGATGGGTAAATACAATGTAATTGTTGGAACTTATGCTGGTGCCAAATATGCATATCCGTTCAGAGATAAAATGCGCAAACAAAGATTACAAGCTGCATTATTTAAAGATAGTGATCGATCAAGAATGGTACGTGTTTGCATATACTATGGAGACGACAGAAAAGAAGCAAACAGACAACTTCGTTCATACCTAAGGAAGTTTAACGGACAAGTTTGGTTGCACATTTACGACCCTAAATAACAAAAAAGCCCAGCAAATAGTTGGGCTTTTTTGTTTACAAAATGTGTACTCTCCGCTGCTCCTATTTTGTATTTTGCCCTAATTATTTATGGCTAAAAAAGAAGCACCACAAGAAACGCCCTTAATGAAGCAGTACCTTGATATAAAAGCAAAGTACCCAGGAGCGATATTACTTTTTAGAGTTGGCGATTTTTATGAAACATTTGGTGATGATGCTATAAAAGCGGCCCAGATACTGGGGATTGTACTCACGAAACGAGCAAATGGTTCTGCCTCACATATTGAATTGGCGGGTTTCCCCCACCATTCACTAGATACATATTTACCTAAATTAGTAAGGGCGGGTCAACGTGTGGCTATTTGCGATCAATTGGAAGATCCTAAGCTGACAAAAAAAATTGTAAAACGAGGTGTCACAGAATTAGTCACTCCAGGTGTTTCATACAACGATAAAATTCTTGATCACAAATACAATAACTACTTGTGCGCGGTTCATTTGGATGGGGCTAAAGCTGGTGTGGCTTTTGTTGATATTAGCACGGGTGAATTCATGGCAAGTGAAGGCTCTCCGGATTACATAGAAAAACTAATTCAAGGATTAAAACCTGCAGAAATTGTTGTTAATAAAAAACAGCTAAAAGCATTTCAATTATTAGCTGGCGATAAATTCTATACTTATTATTTAGATGAATGGATTTTTCAACACCAATTTACTTACGATAAGCTAATTGGCCATTTTAATACTGCTAATTTAAAAGGCTTTGGTATACAAGAAATGCCACTCGCAATTATTGCAGCCGGAGTATGTATACATTACTTAAATGAAACACATCATAACGAGCTATCGCATATACAAGCATTATCGCGCATTGATGAAGAGAAGTATGTTTGGCTTGATAGATTTACCATCAGAAACTTAGAACTGCTTCAGCCTAACCATGAGCATGGTAAGGCACTAATAGATGTTCTAGATTATACCGTTACACCTATGGGTGCTCGTTTATTAAAACGTTGGGTTGTTCTGCCATTAAAAGAGAAACAGTTTATTGAAGAAAGACTAGAAATTGTTGATGCGGCATTTCATGATAACAATTTATGTGATCATGCAACCAATGAATTTAAGCAGTTAGGAGATATTGAGCGAATGGTATCGAAAGTTGCAATGCGCAGAATAAATCCAAGAGAATTAGCACAACTCAATCGTTCACTTAAACATATTCAACCCATAAAAAACTTATTACTTAATAGTGGCAAATCTGTGTTAATAAAAATGGCAGAATTGCTACATGATTGCAATTGGGCTATTGAGTCAATTGATAAAACGCTGAAACCTGATCCTCCAGCACTGCTGCACAAAGGAGAGCTAATTAACGATGGTATACATGAAGAGTTAGATGAACTTAGAAAAATTGCATTTCACGGTAAAGATTATTTGTTACAAATACAGCAAAATGAACAAGTTCGCACCGGCATACCATCACTTAAAGTAGCTTTCAATAATGTGTTTGGTTACTATTTGGAAGTAACCAACACACATAAAGACAAAGTCCCACTAGAGTGGATAAGAAAGCAAACCTTAACCAATGCAGAACGCTACATAACCGAAGAATTAAAACAGTACGAAGAAAAAATATTAGGTGCTGAAGAAAAGATAAGTGCCATTGAAGAGCGCTTGTTTACAGAACTGGTTAATCATGTTAGTGAGTATGTAAACATCATTCAACAAAACGCTATGTTATTAGCCAAATTAGATTGTTTGTTTTCTTTTGCCAGCCTAGCCGTTAAACACCATTACACCAAACCTCAAATAAATGAAGATAATAAGCTTATACTTAAAGGTTCAAGGCATCCTGTTATTGAACAACAGCTACCTCCTGGAGAAAGCTATATTCCCAATGATATCTATTTAGACCGCGAACAACAACAAATTATCATCCTTACAGGCCCTAATATGGCAGGTAAATCAGCATTATTAAGGCAAACAGCCATTAATGTTATTATGGCACAAATAGGTTGTTTTGTACCTTCAAACATGGCCGAGATCGGATTGGTTGACAAAATTTTTACACGTGTTGGTGCTAGTGATAATATTAGTAGTGGAGAAAGTACGTTTATGGTTGAAATGACCGAAACAGCAAGTATATTAAATAACCTCTCGATTAACAGCTTAATTCTTTTGGACGAAATTGGCAGAGGAACTAGTACTTATGATGGTGTTTCGATTGCTTGGGCTATTGCGGAGTTTTTAAATCATCACCCTACAAAACCTAAGACACTCTTTGCTACGCATTACCATGAATTAAACGA
>CALPIR020000036.1 GCA_943323675.2 Chitinophaga pinensis
ATTTGTAAAAGGTGTGTTGAATTTATTCTTTTTAAAATTCTCATAATACCAAAATGTGGTATTAACACCTTGATTAGTGATAATATCCTCATCGCCATCTCCATCTAAATCGTCAATTGCAGGTAAAGCATTAGAAACTGCAACTAACTCTCCAGGACTTAGGTACTGATTGTATGGTGGGCCAACATACATCCCAGTATCAAACAGCACATTACTATATTGCTTAAATGTCGTTTTACCTCCTGGGGTAGTTGTATTAACAAATAACTGGATTTTCTCTGAAGGAATAAAAGGATTAAGTGCTATTTTATTAAAAGGTACAGAAGCTGTATATAAATCAGGCTTACCATCAAAATTATAATCCTTTAACAAAGCCCAACCTGCAAAATAATTTGTAAATGCCCCTTCATATTGCGGAGCATGGGTAAACCTTCCTATGGTAAAATCATAAAGAAATGCGAGTGGCTTTAGAGCTTCCTTATCAAAAACAAAAAGATCTTGTTTACCGTCATTATTCCAATCAATATTACTAAATTGAGGCGTGTTTAAACCTCCTGCAAATGGATTTAATAGTGTATCATTTACTGTACCGTTTTTTATAAATTTAGGTGCCCCTTTTGCTTGATAATATTTAAAACTTTGTGAATTACTGGTATTGGTTATCACAAAAAGGATTAATAATGTTGTAAGAAGTTTATGCATAGCATTTAATTTACCAATGTAAAGTTAATATAAGGATTTCTAAATTTTATCATAAAGATGACAACTATCGAGTTATACGCAATTTATAAAGAACATTCGGCCATATCAACCGACACCCGCAAAATTGCGGAGGGTGGTATATTTTTCGCACTTAAAGGTCCAAATTTTAATGCGAATACTTTTGCCGCTGAAGCCTTAAAAAAAGGGGCTGCCTATTGTGTTATTGATGATGCAAATTACAAGATAAACGATAAGTGCATTTTGGTTGATGATGCATTAAAGTGCCTTCAAAAACTTGCTAATCATCATCGTAAACAACTTAATATACCTGTTATTGCAATTGTGGGAAGTAACGGCAAAACCACTACCAAGGAGCTTATTACATCTGTATTGGCTACAACCTTCAATGTATGGGCTACACCAGGCAACTTTAATAATCATATTGGGTTACCACTCACATTACTCCAACTTACCACCAACCACCAAATGGCAATAATTGAAATGGGGGCTAATCATGTGGGAGAAAATACCGAGTTGTGCGAAATTGCAGAACCGTCATTGGGCATTGTTACCAATAATGGAATGGATCACTTAGAAGGTTTTGGTAATATTGAAGGAGTTGCAAAAAGTAACAGCGAGCTTTATTATTATTTGCTAAAAAACAATGGTACAGCATTTGTAAATGCAAACGATGAATGGTTAATGCGCATGAGTGCTCGTTTAAGCAACAAAAAAACATATGCAGCAAACACCATTTTAAGAAACGTTAACGCTGATTACATTGGAGTAGCAAGCCAACTCCAACCTGCTATAAAATTTGTATTTCAAAACCAAAATGGCTATTCAATTTTAAGCGGTGATTACAACTTTGATAATATAATGGCCGCAATTGCCATTGCTAAATACTTGGGAGTAAGCGATTCCAACATTTTAAAAGGTGTAGCAGCATATGAACCTAAAAACAATCGTTCGCAATGGATGCAAAAAAACAATAACCTTATTTTTATGGATGCTTATAACGCTAATCCAAGTAGCATGGAGGCTGCATTAAGAAATTTCGCAGCCATGGAACATCCGCACAAAGTAATTATAATGGGTGATATGTTTGAAATGGGTGAATATGCAAAAACAGAACACCAACGTATGGTTAACTTATGCGCAAAATTAAACTTAAATAATGTTATTATAGTAGGTGAAGAGTTTTACCAAACAAAACACGACAATATGCATGCATTTAACAATACGGCAGAAGCTGATGCGTTTATAAAACAAATGAATTATAAAAACTGTGCCTTTTTTATTAAAGGTTCTAGAGGTATGAAACTAGAAACATTAGCTGAAAGCATTAATTAGAAAAGAGTCTAACGCCTTTTTTCTAATTAAATAAGAATTTACTTTTTTATCAATAACACAACCGCATAGGCTACTAAGCCTTCCTCTCTGCCAATAAAACCCATCTTTTCATTGGTTGTGGCTTTAACAGAAACATCATCAATGCCAACCCCGCAAATGCTAGCAATGGTTAAACACATTTGCTCTGCGTAAGGCATTACTTTGGGTTTTTCTAAACACAAACTACTGTCTATATTACCAACTTTGTACCCTTTTGCATCTATAAGTGTAATTACTTTTTGAAGCAGAATTTTACTGTCAATTCCTTTAAAACTATTATCTGTATCCGGAAAGTGTTTTCCGATGTCACCTAATGCTAAGGCACCTAACATAGCGTCACAAATTGCATGCAGAAGTACATCGGCATCACTATGCCCTAAAGCTCCTTTTGCTGCAGGGATATTTACCCCCCCAAGCCATAGTTCGCGACCTTCAACCAATTGATGAACATCAAATCCAAATCCTATTCTCATGTCTAATTATCTTTGGGCATTTCAAAAATACCTGTCGGTTGCTCTTTTTCATTACTTCCTGATTTTAACGCATCAAAATCTAAACCAAGTGTAAAACGTAACGTGTTATCAAGAGGATTACGCTGACCAAAAGACACCAAATAAGCAGCATCAATTGTAAATACATTGTATCTAATACCTACTCCAAATGTGGCATATTTACGATTACCCTTGTATTGGTTCTCATAAAAATAACCTGCACGAAGTGCAAATTGTTTATCATACCAATATTCTAATCCTGTAGATATATTAATCTCCCTCATCTCCTCTTTAAATCCACCTGGAGCATCAGAAAACGACTGTGTCATGCCTTGTATAATAGGCACATTGGGACTTTTACCCGATGCAATAACAAGGCTTCCTGTTTGTCTATCAATCACAGGATTCCCTGATGAATCGTATTCATAAACAGGAGGAGTTGGTATGAGTAGCTTATTGAAATCTAATGCCAAAGCAATGGTGTTGTATTTATCTATTTCTACTTCACCATAACCGCCAATACGTAAATTAATTGGAATAAAATTTTGATTTTGATCGGTAGTGTAGGTTAGTTTAGATCCTATGTTAGTAATGGCACCACCAATACCGTAGTTGATTTTATACCCCTGTACTTTGGTTTTATTTCTATAGTATGCAGTAATGTCTGCTGCATAAGATGTTCCTGCCTTTATACCGCTTTGAGATTGTGTTTGCGCGCCTCCAGCAATATTAGAGTAAATGAATCTAAAGGCTACCCCTAAACTGAAGTTGTCTGATAATTTTTGCGCATAAGCAAGATCAGCGGCCCATTCGCTTGGTGTTGCATTACCTAAACTGCTTCCGTATACATCGGTAAACTGTATCTCACCTAGCGAGAAATACCTCAACGAACCGCCCAATGAAGCCTTGTCGTTTAATTTACCCATAATAGATAAATAAGACAACGAAACATCTGGCACTAACTCTCGCAACCAAGGGTTGTAAGAAAGAGACACCGTTCCATTTTTTTCATTAAATACCATTTTCGCAGCATTCCAATGTATCGCGTTTGGATCGTTTGGTGTTGCAACGCCTGCATCACCCATTGCTCCTGCCCTTGCATTTGGAGTAATTAATAAAAAAGGAACTGCTGAGGTGATGGTATTTTGTCTTCCGTCTAATTGCCCTGTAGTAAGTTTTTGCTGTGCACTCAAATTTGTTACAGATAAACCTGCTAATATCGCTGCTATGCCTTTAAAATACTTATTCATTTACACTTGATATGATTGCCAAAAATAATGCTTTATATGATTTCGCCTAACTAATTTAATATTACCAATTTTTGGGTTACTTCTGCCGTTTTACCCGTACCGCTTTTTACTTGTACTTTATAAATATACACTCCATTAGCCAGCTTATCACCATACTCATCTTGTCCATTCCATGTTAATTGATCGAAATGAGATGTTGCAGGTGTTATTTGGGTGGTAAGTGTTTTAGCTAATTTACCACTTACCGTATAAACGTAAATAAGTACAGTTAAGTATTCGCCAGCTTTATTATGATCAAAATGAAATGTGGTATTTGTACTAAATGGATTTGGGTAATTCAATACATATTGTAGTGCTAGTTTTTCATTTGAAGCTACAATAAACTCCGTTGTGGATTCGCTAAAGTTGTTGTATGTATCGTAAGACTTTAACGTTGCCGTGTGTTTACCAGATGCAATGTTTTTTAATGGGTAACGGATTTCTCCTTCCTGATAGCTATTTGTTTTGGCTTTGTAATAATCATTAACCGATACAGATTTACTGTTATCACCATCAATAATTAAGGTAAGTTCTCTTCCTATTCCTCTTCCTATTGTATTAATACCATTTTCATCAAACAACTTCGCAATAAATAACGGATTCTCATTGGTTAATCCTCCAAAAATAAACTTCTCGTCATCTAAGTATAGTTTAACTGTAGGTCCTACCCCATCTATTGCAACTGAATCAGCGGTTCCGCCAACCACAAAGTTCTCATTGTAACCATTGGCATCATTAATTAAATTTGTGGTATAATATGATATTTTCCCTCTTCCCAATTGATAAGAAATATCTTTGGGTACAATAAATGAAAAGGTAAACAGGCCATTTATAACGGAGGCACTACCATTATAAATAATATTGTTCTGCATATTAAATTGTAAGGCAGGTGCCGACTCCGAGTTGTTTACCAATGTTTGATACGTAGAAGCTTTATCGTATACCGTTGAAAACACTTGCCCATTGTAATTACTAAGCGTATTGCCTGATAAATCTGTTATCTTACCAGTAATAGTAACTTTAGAAAGAGCCTTAAGTGTGTCCGTAACATCAGCTAATAACTTATTATTAATTGATGTTGTTACAACATTATATTTTGGATATGCTAAATGCATAACAGCATCACCTAAGAGAGTGAAATTACGTTCATTTTTATCATTAGGTAAATAATCGTTTTTGGTTAAACGCATAACTTCTCCCAATGGTCTTGGGTCTTGTTTTGATGTAGAGTCTAAACCAATCCTATTATAGAAGTAAGTATTTAGCATTGTATTTGAAAAAGCATTAACCAAACGCACTGTTGTAAATAATGCAATTGAACCACCTTGTGGGTTTAAAAAAGTTAACTCCCCTGCCGAAACCCTAACTGGATCATCAAACCTACTAAACTCACAAGTTGCTGTAACAAATAATGGTAATCTATCGCGGTTGCTCCATCCATTTATGTCTTCAATGGTTAAAATACGTTCTGCAGCCCATCCTAACTCGCCTCCATGGCCAGTATAATTAATTATAAAACATCCCTTTTGCACTGCATCTACTATTGCCTTTTGAGCGCTAGGATTACGTTGCCCTCCAGCCACTACCTCTTCACGATAAGCATCAATCCATATTTTTTCAATGTTGTAATTTTTAAACCTTGATGTTACGTTATTGGCCATATTGTTGGCATCATTCTGATGAATATTATAATCTTCATCATCCGAAACAAATACAATTTTATTTCGCCAATCAGCCATTTTATCAGATTGATGATAATTGATAATTTTATCTACTGCATTTCTTGCTTCAATTGTATTAGAAATTGGCAAGCGACCAATTCCTAAATCAAGAAATTCTTTAGGATCAGAACCACTGTCCCACAAACCTTCATTATCGTCAAGGAAACCATAATAATCATCACTGCAATAAGATAGTATTGGAGATTCAGTATATGCACTTTGATAGGTAGGAACAAAATTAGTATTTCCTTTGACCCGATATTTATAATCGTAGGATGCACGACCAAACAAGGTGACATATTTTACCCTATCATTTGGTGAAGTACCACGGGAATAAAACATCCTTAAAAAATCACGAATGGCTGTTACGTCTTGACTACCGCTCGAAAATTCATTATAAATATCATTAACATTAATCACATGAATTTTCAACCCATTTTGTTGATGGAAAGCAGCAAGCCTGTTGGCTTCAGATAAAAATAAGCCTGGCGTTATATATATGGCATCGCATTGTGTCAATGCATGTAAATTTTGATTAGCTATTTTACCCACCATCAGGGGCACCCAATAAGATGAAACATCACTAATTCCAGCAAATTCAGTGTATGTTGTTTGGTTGTATACAAAAGATGCATCTGTCCCATTATGATTAACAATCACCTCTTCAATATTCATCAAATCACTTAAATTAAAAAGGCGAGCTGAAGCAGGTGATCCGTTAATGCTGAAACGCGTAGCTCCCGAAGTTGAATTAGCCATAAAACGATATAACACTTGACTACCAAACCAAGTTAAATTAGCCTTTGCATTAATTTCAAAGTAATCTAACCAACCAATTGCTCCTCCTGGAGGATTATCATATTTGTAATTTAAATTTACAGCAGGTGTTGTTGAATAAAAATTACTTAGCAACGGACCATTGGTTCTGTAATAATAACCATCATAATTGCTACCAACAGTTGGGATATTACTGTGAGCGAATACAAAGTTATTATTAGCACTTACATTAAAGTTTGAAGGTGTAATTAATGAGCGAGAGGCCACAACAGATTTTATAATTATGGAATCATTTGGATTATGTCCATCAATATAAAAAGAAAAGTTTTGTGATGGTACTCTATCAAATGCCTCACCTAAAAACTGCCTGCCGCTTCTACCATAATTTAACATATCAAACTCATGCGAATAACAATAAATATGATGGTTTTGGGTATTTACAACTATAGGCTGAGATGACTGTTTACCAATACGTTTTCCGTTTCCTTGATTAAAAGTAATATAATAATAAGTGGTATCTGAGTAAATATTCTTTTCTCGACCAATAAAAGCACCATTTTGCTTCCAAACATCATATTGAGACTTTCCATAAAGCAATACATAATCTCCAGCATCGAAAACGCCATCATTTTCGCCAATAACTAAAATTGCATTCTCTATCAAATCATCAGCACGAGCTGAAGCACTAGCCTGAGAAAGTAAGCCGGGACCATTGCCGAATACTTTAATGGTTTTGGGGTCGATACCAGAAATATTAATTCCATTTGCCTGAAAAAAATTACGGTCCAATTTATGAAACCCAGATTTAGTTACAGCCACCTTATACCAATCACCAAATGCCAAAACCGAATTATTGGCAAAACCTTTTTTATTTAAGACTGAGCTCAGGCTAGGCGCCACATCATATGTAATTTCTACTTCAAAAGAAGTGATGGTAGAATAACGATTTGTGGCTGCATCGAAAAAAACTGGCAAAAATGTTAAACCAACTATACTTTTACCGCCTTCAGTACCAAGTGTAATTTGTTGATTATAGTCTGAAGTGGACTTTAAAAAATCTTGGTTTTGAAATTGATACCTGTTTTGCAAATGGATATAATTAACATTTTGAATGCTAATTCGAATGTTAGTTGCGGATTTATTTAGTCGAAAAATTTCACTCCAATAAGGATGCCAATGCGTATTTTGTATTAATTGTGCATTCTTAAACGAAATAAAATCAGAAAAAAACTGTTCCCCTTTATTAATATTTTTTTCTTCAATCCAATTTATATTACGCTGAAAACGAAGTACAGCGGCACTTAAATCAGACATAAATAGCATTGTAAATAAAAAAATTACAAAAATTATTTTCACACGAAGCAATAAAAATTGCATAAAAGTTAACAAATTATTTATAATTGAAAAATACATTGGCTGCGAAACATAACGTTAACAAATGAAATTAATTATATGTTTATTCCCAAAAAACGGGTAAAATAAACATAGAAAATATAAAGGGGGGCTTGTTAGTTGAAGCAATTTTTAAGATGCTTTGATGGACAAAAATGTTTAACACTAAAATGAAATTATCACTTTCGGCTAAAAGGAAGTTATTTTTATATATGGCTATAATAATTGTTGTGAAAGGCGATCTGTTTGCGCAGGACCCACACTTTTCGCAATTTTATGCCAATCCTATGTATATTAATCCAGCTTTTGCAGGAAGTACCAATCACGGTAGGATAGTAACAAATGCACGTAACCAATGGAGTAGTATTGCAGGAACATTTACTACAATGTCTGCATCATTTGACGAGCATTACGATATAATTAATGGAGGTATAGGCATTATGGTTACTAGAGACCAAGCGGGTGTAGGCTTGCTTACCACCAATGCTGTTTCGGGTGCATACTCATATCAAATACCAGTTAATAGACACTTTACAATAAGGGCAAGTGTTCAAGCCACTATCATGCAGAAAACACTTGACTTTGGCAACTTTACATGGGGCGATCAAATTTTAAAGCAATATGGTATTGTTAAACCTGTATCAGGCGAATCCCCACCCAATCCAGCCATTACTATACCCAATTTTGCCGCAGGCTTTATTGGCTACACACGCTACGTATATGGAGGGTTTGCAGTACATAATCTAACCGAGCCTAGTCAAAAATTTTGGAATACTTACCAAAATAAAAATGTTATCCTCAGAAAAGCAACCGTGCATGCTGGAGCACAAATTCCATTGAGACCACCTGATAAAAGATCAAATAGAAACAATATTAGTTTATCGCCCAATGTGATTTATATGCAACAAGGAGATTTTTCTGAATTAAACTTAGGTATGTATTACAACAAAGGATCGTACATTATTGGTGGTTATTTCCGCCAAACTACGGCAAATTCAGATGCGTTGATTATTTTATTGGGCCTACGCAGGGAAAAGCTTCGTATAGGGTATTCTTATGATGCAACGGTATCAAACGCCCGACCGGGAGCTAAAGCATCCCATGAAATTTCCCTTTCATTTGAATTAAAAAAACGTATTCCTAAAAAATCAATTCGCGCTATTCGTTGTCCAGAGTTTTAATTTTAAACTTTTTACTTACATTTGTATAGCTTATACATGCATTTATGCTTTTTTTTCGTAGCTTAATAATATTATTAACAGGTATAGTTTTTACAACAGACCTACTAGCACAGGACCCACAGTTCAGTCAGTTTTATGCTGTGCCATTGTATACTAATCCTGCATTAACAGGAGCTAGTGGAAATATCAGGTTTAATGCAGCATATCGCGACCAATATATTGGAGTATCCAATAATTTTAAGACAACTTTTGCAAGCATTGATGCACACATCAACAAGATAGGTGGACTTGGCGTTTCATTTTTAAATGATGTTGCAGGAGATGGAAGATTAACTACAAATCAAACAAGTTTATCCTATTCTTTTTACACCCAACTTAGCCGAAAAGTACGCATGAGAGCGGCTGTACAGGCTACATTCGTACAAAAAAGTTACGACTTCAGCAGGTTCCGTTTTGGTGACCAGATAGATGATAGGCTGGGGTTTGTATATCCAACTCAAGAACCATTAGGATCACAAAATAGAATATTTCCGAATTTTGGTTCTGGATTAGTGGTATATAGCGAAACTTTTTTTGTTGGACTTGCAGCGCACAATCTAACAGAGCCTAACCAATCTTTTTATTACGAAAACAGCCCGAAGGAAGAATTTAAATTACCCAGACGTTACACGGCACATGCAGGTTTAAATATCCCATTAACACAAGAGCGTAACGAAGAGCAAAGGGTTATCCTATCTCCAAGTGTTTTGTATATGAGCCAACGTAATTTTAACCAGTTAAATTTAGGCATGTATGTTAAAAAACAAGCTTTAACAGCTGGTTTATGGTTCCGTCAAACAAGTAAAAATTCTGATGCAGTAATAGTTATGTTAGGACTTAAGCTTCCCAAATTCAGATTGGGATACAGCTATGATGTAACCGTTTCTGGAGCACGAACTGCCACACAAGGGTCGCATGAATTATCATTGGCATTTGAGATTACACCCAAGAAAAGGCCAAGGTCAAGAGTTAAAATGATTGCATGTCCAGCACTTTAATCTAAAAATCTAAATAAATATTGGAATAATTCCATTTATTTTCCGTTATATTTGAAAAAATTAATACTTCAAAACGATTTAAATATGAAGCAGGCCACAAAAGTTTTTCTTTTAGCAGCACTAGCCCATAGCGTGTTTATTGGCACAGGGTGTAAAAAACCCAAGTCGGAGACAACCGGCTGGCAATACAACAACGAGAAATGGGGCGGCTTTGAAAAACCAAAATTCCAAGAACAAGAAACTGGACCAGGATTAGTGTTTATTGAAGGCGGTACAGTTAGCTTAGGTAACTTTGAGAACGATGTAATGTTCGAACGCAATGCACTTAAGCGAAGAGTATCTGTTCCTAGTTTTTACATGGATGAAACAGAGGTAACCAATTTCCATTACTTAGAATATTTGTATTGGTTAAACCGCGTTTTCGTTGACAATCCTTTAGTATACCGTGGAGCACTGCCAGATACTTTGGTTTGGCGTAACAAACTATCATATAACGAACCATACGTATTATATTATTTACGTCACCCTGCTTACAGAGAATACCCCGTAGTTGGTGTAAATTGGTTACAAGCTAAGGCTTACACTGATTGGCGTACAGATCGTGTAAACGAAATGATTTTGGCACGTGAAGGTTTTATTGATTTAGATGTTCAAAAAACTACAGGTGACAACAACTTCAACACAGAAGCATATCTTTTAGGTTTATACACTCCAACTGTAAAAAAGGAGTTGAAAGATTATGCTCCTGGAGGAAAGACTCGTCAGGTTCGTATGGAAGACGGTATTTTGTTGCCTGATTACCGCCTGCCAACAGAAGCAGAATGGGAATATGCAGCATATGGTTACATGTCTCCTGAGTATAATGAAAACATTGATGTAAAACGTATATATCCTTGGGATGGTTTAACTATGCGTAGAAGCGATTCTGAGAAAAATCGTGGAACAATGTATGCCAATTACATGCGTGGACGTGGTGATGCGGCTGGTGTGGCTGGTCGTTTAAATGATGCAGGGTTTTATACTGTGCAAGTAAAAAACGAAGATTACTTACCTAACGATTTTGGTTTGTTTCACATGGCAGGCAACGTAAGCGAGTGGACAATGGATGTTTATCGTCCTTTATCATGGGAAGATGGTCAAGAACTTGCACCTTTCCGTGGTAATGTATACAAAACAAAAGTTACAGACGCAGATGGTATAGTTGCAGAAAAAGACAGTTTAGGTCGCATACCATACAGAGATGTGACTGATGTGGAAAACGCAAAACGTAGAAACTACCGCAAATCAAATAATATTGGCTTCAAAGATGAGTTAGAATACACAGACTTTGAGCAAAAATATGATTATGGTGTTACAAGTTTAATTAGAAACACAGCACGTGTTTATAAAGGTGGTTCATGGAATGACAGAGCTTATTGGATGACTCCTGGTTCTAGAAGATATTTAGACGAGGATTTATCAACTGCAACAATTGGTTTCCGTTGCGTGATGGACCGTGTGGGTGATCCTAGAAAAACTAAATAATATTAAGATATAAAAAAAGCCGACTAAAACTAGTCGGCTTTTTTTTATACAATGAAATGAGGTATTTCCTTCAGAAAGGCGAATTTAAATAGCACGCATACTCAAATCCATTGCCTTAACACTATGTGTTAATGCACCAGATGATATAAAGTCTACCCCAGTCTCTGCATAACTTCTTAAGGTTTGAAGAGTAATACCGCCACTTGCTTCAGTTTCAAACTTACCATCTATTAACTTAACAGCTTCTCGCAATAACTCAGGAGAAAAGTTGTCCAACATAATACGATGTACACCTCCGATTGCTAATACTTGTTTAACTTCATCAATAGATCTGGTCTCAATTTCGATATTAAGTGTAAGGTTATGTTCATTTAAATACTTTTTAGTGCGCCCTATTGCATTGGCTATTCCGCCTGCAAAATCAACATGATTGTCCTTTACCAAAATCATGTCATACAAGCCAATACGGTGGTTTTTGCCACCGCCTATTTTAACTGCATATTTTTCGAGTAAACGCATACCAGGAGTAGTTTTTCGCGTGTCTAATATTTGCGTATGTAATCCTGATAACTCAGCTACATATTTTGCTGTTAAAGATGCTACCCCACTTAATCGCTGGACAAAATTTAAAACAGTACGCTCTGCCGTTAACATACTTCTAGAACTTCCAGAAACTTCTAAAACCACATCACCGTAAGCAATTTCGTCACCATCCGTTTTAAGTAGTTTTACTAACAATGTTGGGTCCACCTTTTTAAAAATATACTCAACTAAAGTTAACCCTGCTATAATGCCATTATCTTTAGCTACTATTATAGAATTACCGTTTTCATCTGCGTTAATTGTAGCTAATGAAGTATGATCCCCTTCTCCAATATCCTCTGCAAAAGCAATATCAATGAGTTGCTTAACCAAGGCATTTTTTAATAAATTTTCCATTAACTAATTCATGTTAAAATTTGAAATTTTATATTATTCTTTTTCGAAACGCATTTCATGAACTAACATGCCGCTTCCACTATCTTTCATAAAAATGTATACACGAAATTTACCTTGTGCGGTTTCATAATTTGCAATAGCATATTTTGCACTTTGGCCAGATGAACCACGGTGCTGTATAGAAATATTTTTAGGCTGATTATTTAATAAAAAGTTTTTTATCATGATTTCAGCCTGCTGTTTACTGTATACCCCTTCGTTATCATTTATGGTTAACTCTACAGTACTATTTAAAAACTTAGACACTTCTCTGGCATTTGTACTTTTTAGAGCATTAACTATTTCATCAAACCCATCAGCTAATACAACTGATACATTGAATATTAGCATAACCCCTAACATGTATTTAAATAAACCGTTCTTCATTATTGTGTTTGTTTAATTACACACTTTTAACCAAAAGCGTGCCACAGGTGCAAATTAGCAAAAATGTTGATATGCAAAATAATAAGGCTTAAAAGTTTTATTAGTTATTTTTGCACTATGATTAATAAAGTAGCTTTAATTATTTTAGATGGCTGGGGAAATGGCAAACCTTATGATGGCAATGCGATATACCAATCTAATACACCAAATTTCGATAGTATTGTAAAGAAATATCCTGGCACAAGTATTAAAACGAGTGGAATAGATGTTGGTCTACCTGCGGGGCAAATGGGGAATAGCGAGGTTGGACATATGAACTTAGGTGCAGGCCGTGTAGTATATCAACAGTTGGTACTTATTAATAAATCATTTGAAAATGGCGAAGTATTAAAGAATGAAACTTTGATTAATGCCATTAAATATGCTAAAACAAATAGCAAAAACATTCACCTGATTGGATTGGTTAGTGATGGAGGAGTGCATTCAAGCATTGAACATTTAAACGGTTTGTGCCAAATGATGAAGCATGAAAATATGAGCAATTTTTTTGTGCATGCCTTTACTGATGGCCGAGATACCGATCCTAAAAATGGGAAAAGATACCTGCAAAAGTTGCTAGATGAATTAAACTATACTGGAGGCAAACTAGCATCGGTATGTGGACGGTATTATGCCATGGATAGAGACAAACGCTGGGAACGTGTTAGTATTGCTTACAACTGCATGGTAAACGCCATTGGAGAGCAGAGCAGCGATGTAATATCAACCATCAATAAAAGATATGAAACTGGTGAAACTGACGAGTTTATAAAGCCCATTATTTGTGTTGACTCTAGCAATCAACCTATTGCAAAAATTGCAGATGGCGATGTGGTGATTTGCTTTAATTTTCGAACAGATCGTGGTCGTGAAATTACTGAAGTGCTTACACAAACCGATTTCCACGAGCATAACATGCACAAGTTAAATCTGCATTACATTACACTAACAGAATACGATAAAACATATAAAAACATTGGTGTAGTTTTTCCTGATATTGATTTGCAAATGACGTTAGGTGAAGTTTTAGAACAACATCAAAAAACGCAAATACGTATAGCTGAAACCGAAAAATATCCTCATGTTACTTTCTTTTTTAGTGGCGGCAGAGAGCAGCCTTTTATTGGTGAAAAAAGGTCTTTAGCTCCATCGCCCAAAGTGGCCACCTATGATTTACAACCAGAAATGAGTGCAGAGGAGGTTTGTGGTTTTGCTTTACAAGCTATTACCAAAGAAAAACCAGATTTTATGTGTGTAAACTTTGCAAATCCGGATATGGTTGGCCACACTGGAATTGTAAGTGCCGAAATAAAGGCGGTGGAGAAGGTAGATGAATGCTTGGGAAGAATTATTGCTGCAGCAATTGAACATAATTATACTTTATTGGTAACTGCTGATCATGGTAATGGTGAATACATGACCAATGAAGAAGATGGTACTCCAAATACAGCACATACCACAAACGAAGTTCCATTTATTGTAGTTAATGGTAACGGTAAACGTTTAAAATCTGGGAAATTGGCCGATGTAGCCCCTACGGTTTTAAACTTGCTTCAAATCCCTCAACCATCACAAATGACAGGAACCAGTTTATTATGCGATTAATTATAGCTTTTTGCCTAATTACATTGGCATCGTGCCAAAATGTGAGTGATAATAAACCCACATTTGTTGACACCAAACATTTTTTTGAACATGAAATTACCATACTAACAGAACAAAAAACAGGTATAGAAAAATACTTAAACTATGGTAAAAAAACGGATAGTTTAATGATGTATGATAAAGTAAATTGGGAAAAAGAATTACAAGCATTTACCCTTATAGATTTAGCAAAACCCAGTAATAGAAATACTTATATTGTAGATAGTAGTAATTACCCTAACCAAACACAAACTAACTATACATCAACAGAAAATAAACAAACACTTAAAAAAGTTAAAATTACTAAAGATATAAAATCCAATATAAAGGTGATTGAGGCCATTTTGACAAAAACTAATTCATTGTACCAATCATATACCAATTTAAGGTATGTAACTGATAGCGGATTTAGCATTTACGGCAAACAATCTGTAAAACTTGGTGATGAAAGTGAGTACTTTATTAATGCAAAATTTATACACTAGCCTTAAAATAAAAAACGC
>CALPIR020000037.1 GCA_943323675.2 Chitinophaga pinensis
ACCAAATGCGGCAGCTGATTCTTGACGAGCACTATCCCAATTGCGTTCAAACTCTTCATCATTCCAAATTATTCGCATCCCTCTTCCACCGCCACCAGCAGTAGCTTTAATGATTACAGGATAACCAATTCCTTTAGCTAACTCACGACCTTCATCTGAGCTTGCAAGTAAGCCTTCACTACCTGGAATTACGGGAACGCCTGCTTTTTTCATGGTATCTTTAGCACTAGCTTTATCCCCCATGGCATTAATCATTTCGGGTGAAGCGCCAATAAATTTAATTCCATGATCGCGGCAAATACCCGAAAACTTTGCATTTTCGGATAAAAAACCATATCCTGGATGGATGGCATCCGCATTAGTAATTTCTGCCGCAGCAATAATATTAGGTATGTTAAGGTATGATTGTGGAGATGGCGGAGGACCGATACAAACAGCTTCATCGGCAAATCTTACATGTAAACTATCTTTATCTGCTGTAGAGTATACAGCAACCGTTTTAATCCCCATTTCGCGAGCAGTTCGAATAATTCTTAATGCTATTTCGCCACGGTTGGCAATTAATATCTTTTTAAACATGCGTTGTTTTAAATGTTGATATGATTTGTAAAAACAAAGTCGACAAGCTACAAAAAGAACTTATCGACTTTGGTATTTTTATACTTTAATTATTTTACATTGGTTCAACCAAAAATAACGGCTGATCGTACTCAACAGGTGAAGCATTTTCGACTAGCACCTTAACTATACGTCCTGAAATTTCTGATTCTATTTCGTTAAACAATTTCATTGCTTCTATAATACAAAGAACTTTTCCTGGTTTTATTTCATCGCCAATACCGATAAACGCAGGTTTATCAGGAGTTGATGACTTGTAAAATGTTCCAATCATTGGAGATTTAATAGTAATTAAATTACTTGTATGCTCAGCAACTGGAATTGCAGGTGATGCTGTTGATGCAGGAGCCGCCATCATCATTTGTGGTTGCATCACTGTTGCCGTGTTTTGTACAAACACTTTTTCTTCTATTTTTTTAATGGCAATTTTAAAATCGCCACGTTCAATTTCAACCTCAGAAACTCCCGTTTCTGAAACCAATTTTATCAGTTCTTTAATTTCTTTTAATTCCATGTTGGAGTTATTTGAATATTATCAAAAGTAATTTTTTTTTAGAATTGTTTACTACTAAAGTGCAAAATTAACCATTACTGCTATTGTATGCCCACTTTAAGTAAATAGAGCCCCAAGTGAACCCGCCACCAAAAGCGGATAATACAAGGTTGTCACCTTTTTTTAATTTATTTTCCCACTCCCATAGAAGTAAAGGTAAAGTGCCATTCGTGGTGTTACCAAAGTGATCAATATTTATCATCACTTTATTTTTATCCAATCCCATGCGTTCGGCAGTAGCATCAATAATTCTTAAGTTAGCTTGGTGGGGAACAAGGTAAGTAACGTCTTCTGCAGTTAGGTTGTTTCGTTCCATTATTTGAGCAGAAACATCTGCCATGCCAGTAACTGCGAATTTAAACACTGCCTTTCCATCTTGATAAACAAAATGTTCACGTGCATCTATTGTCTCATGTGATGGTGGCCTTAATGACCCGCCTGCTTTTTGGTGTAAATAATGACGACCTTGGCCATCAATTTTCAACACACTATCTATTATACCATTACCCTCATCGTTTGGCTCAAGTAAAACACATCCTAAACCATCACCAAAAATAATGCATGTGTTTCTGTCGGTGTAATCAATAATTGAGGACATTTTATCGCCTCCAACAACCAACACGTTTTTATGCTTGCCCGATTCTATGAATGAAGCAGCAGTTTGTAAGGCAAACAAAAAACCTGAACAAGCTGCAGCCAAATCAAAACCCCATGCATTTTTAGCACCAATTTTATCGGCCAAAATACAAGCGGTTGAAGGAAATACCATATCTGGCGTAACTGTAGCAAATATGATTAGCTCGATATCGTTTGCGGTTATTCCACGCTTTTTAAGCAAGCCATTAACTGCTTCAACTCCCATATCAGAAGTTGCTAAGCCGGGAGTATTCAGTAGTCTTCTTTCTTTGATACCAGTACGCGAGGTTATCCACTCGTCTGATGTATCTACTAGTTTCTCCAATTCCGCATTGGTAAGCTTGTATTCAGGAACGTATCCTTGAACGCAAGTAATTGCTGCTGTAATTTTACTCATTCTAGTTTACAGGTAATACCAAATTTTTAAATTCTTCTCTTATTATGCTGCATAAACCGGAGTCTGATACTTCTTTAGCTGTAAAAATCATATTTTTAAATGCCTTTGCGTTTGAAATACCGTGACCAATAATTACAGGGGCATTAACACCAAGAATTGGCGTACCTCCATAATTTTCGTAATTAAAACGATCAAGATATTCATCAGTACTTCCACGTTTCTTTACAACATAGTAAAACGCTTCGTATGCTTTTAGTATAATATTACCTACAAACCCTTCGCACACTATCACATCACTTTTATCAGTTAATAAATCTCGGCCTTCCACGTTTCCTATAAAATTAAACGGTCCTCCTGTGTCTAACAACTGATGAGCGGCTATAGTAACTAAATTACCCTTTTCTTTCTCTTCACCAATGCTCATTAAACCAACCCTAGGAGCTTCAACCTTAAGCACGTGTTTCATCATTAAAGAGCCTAAAACGGCAAACTGATAAAGAACATCGGGCTTACAATCTGCATTTACACCCACATCCAAAAGCAATCCGGTTTTACCGTTCGGCTTAGGTACTGTAGCAGTAATGCAAGGACGAATAACTCCTTCAATAGGTTTAACTGAGAACATCGCTCCCACCAACATGGCTCCCGTATTACCTGCACTTACAAAAGAATCGATTTGTTTGGCAGCTAATTGACTGAAACCAACTGCTATGCTTGAGTTACGCTTTTGCGATATTGCTTTTGTGGGATGCTCTCCCATTTCGATTACTTCTGTGGTATGCACGAAATCATAATCTGATTCATTGGCACCATTTTCAGTTAGCAATTGTCTTGCTTTTGATTCATCACCAAACAACACAATTCTAACATCAGAAGTTAATTCTTTTTGGGCAAGGATAGCTCCTTTAATAGCCTCAAGGGGGGCAAAATCACCTCCCATAATATCAAAGCCTATTCTCATCAAGTGATACGGGTTTGGGTGAATATTAAACGTCTTTTCTCATGTCAGGAAACACTAACTTACCCTTGTAAAAGCCATCAGCAGTTACACGGTGACGCAAGTGTGTTTCGCCAGAAGTAGCATCAACAGAAAGCGTTGGATTAACACCTTTGTAATGAGTTCTTCTTTTGTCTCTGCGAGTGTTCGAAATTTTTCGCTTTGGATTTGGCATAATTGTATGTTTTAGTTGTTGTTAAAAAATTCCTTTTAGTTTATCCCACATTGGGTTTGATTCGTTGCCATCTTTGTCATCGCTTTCGAAGTTGTTGATTTTTTTCACCAACTCTGGGTCACATTTTTTTCCGGCCATCTCGCAAACCTTTCGTGGAGGTAGGCTTAATATAAATGATTCATACAGATATTGAGTTAAATCGTATTCCAAAATACTTTTGGTTACGTAAATAATCTCATCGTCACTGTAATCTTCATTTTCACTTACTTTCATTAAAAGACAGAACTCGTTGTCAAGCAAAAGATCAATATCTTCAAGGCAATTGTCACATTTTTCACTAACGTTTCCTGTTAGAGTAAATTGCAGTTCGTACATGGTTTCAGTTTTAATTAACTCCAATGTAACTTTAGCCTCAGCCTTGTCAATAATGCTTCCTTCTATTTGAGCAAAAAAAGCATCATTTAGATTGAACTCAAAATGATTTGAGCCCATACTAAGTTTATTAAACTCTATTAAATAATCTTTACCCTTCGTTACCATCTTTTATAGAAGCCTGCAAATATAGCTAAACCAATTATTTTTTAGCAACCTTTATACTATTTTAAACCGCTAAATACTGAAAAACAAGCTAATACAAGACAAATCAATTTGCTAAAAAGGAAATATTCAGTAGTTTTTTATTTGAAGTGGTACTTTTTTGAGGTAGAGTTCATTATTTTTGAAAAAACACAAACCAATTATGGACGAGTTAAGCAAAGCAGGTTTTAGTGAGTTAGCTAAAGCTGCAAGTATACAACCCAAAGAGGCATTATTGGAGGTGAAGAAATCATCAAAGGGCCTATTTATTGGCGTTCCCAAGGAAACAACTTTACAAGAACACAGAATTGCACTTACCCCTTCTTCGGTAAATTTATTGGTTACCAATGGAAATGAGGTAAGAATAGAGGCCGGAGCAGGTAAGCATGCTCATTTTAGTGACCAAGATTACAGCGAGGCGGGAGCTCAAATCTGCTATAATCCCGATGAAGTATTCAAGGCTGATGTTATCGTGAAAGTTGAGCCGCCAACAGAACATGAAATCAGTTTGCTTCAAACCCAACAATTACTGATATCTGCAATACAACTAAGTAGTCGAAGTGATACGTATATCAGAAGTTTAATGGCTAAAAAAATGACAGCTATTGCATTTGAATTTTTAAAATCTGATGACGGAATACACCCGATAGTTAGGAGCATGAGCGAAATATCCGGCTTATCATCAATTGCAGTAGCTGCTGAGTTACTTTGCAGCACACGAGG
The DNA here is from genome assembly GCA_943323675.2 of Chitinophaga pinensis. Lineage (GTDB taxonomy): Bacteria > Bacteroidota > Bacteroidia > UKL13-3 > UKL13-3 > UBA6183. The sequence goes on from CALPIR020000037.1 coordinate 4,676, forward strand.
TGGCAAGGGAGAAATGTTAGGAGGTGTTACAGGAATTCCACCAACAGAAATTGTTATTATTGGTGCAGGAACGGTTGGAGAATATGCTGCTAGAACAGCATTAGGAAAAGGTGCTACGGTTAAAGTATTTGATAATTCATTAGAAAAACTAAGGCGATTACAGAACAACCTAGGTGTTAAAATATTTACCTCGTTGCTTCATCCAAAAATACTACAAAAGGCTCTTGAATCGGCTGATGTAGCAATTGGTTGTTTGTGGAGTGCGGAAGGAAGAAGTTTAAATGTGGTAAACGAGGAAATGGTTTGTAAAATGAAACCAATGTCGGTAATAGTTGATATTTGCATTGACCAAGGCGGATGCTTTGAAACAAGTGAAGTAACTAGCCACGATAAGCCAACTTTTATCAAACATGATGTGATTCATTACTGCGTACCTAATATTAACTCTAGGGTTAGTCGTACTGCTAGTTATGCATTGAGCAATGTTTTAACCCCGCTACTATTGGATTTAGCTGATTGCGGTTCAATAACTGATTACTTATGGGTAAATCAATCTGCAAGAAGTGGAGTATACATTTATAAAGGGAATTTAACGAATAAACACATAGGACAACGATTAAATATCTATCCTAAAGATTTGGATTTATTGATAGCGGCACACGCCTAAATCAGTTCCTTACCTCGGTTAAGTGCTCATCAAATTCATCATTATTGTTATGGTATAAATCAATTGCTACAATAATGGCAAAACTACCCCAAACCAGTGGGGCAATTTTAGTTGTTTCGCTGTAATGGTTGAGAAAGCCATGAGTAAAATAGCCAATTAATCCGAGTGTTACACCAATTAAAACAACTTTTACTTTAGCCGACTTAGTTTTGTAAAAAACATTAAAGGCGGTATTTAACCCTGATAAAATAATCATAATTAAACTCCCCATACCAATCAATCCAGTTTCTGATAATGGATTTAAAAATTCGCTATGCGAGTTACCTTGGTTACCGAAATTTGTACTAATAAGCGTGCGGTAACGCGCTTCCTGGTAAGGGGCATAACAAAACACATAGGTGCCTGGACCAAAACCCATTATGGGTCTCTCCTTCCACATGTTTACAGCAGATATCCAACGATTTATACGCTCTATATTTGACGCATCTGTACGTATGTTTGATGCTGATTGTAGGTGCTTGCCAAAACCTTCTCCTGAATCTTGTTTGTTTTTAGAAAGTGCGTAAAATACTTGATCTTGAAAAGCTAAAAAAAACATCACACCACAAACTAATATTATTAATTGTGTTTTAAGCTTTAGTTTAAGTGCAAGTGGTAAAATCATACCTAAAGCAACAGCAATGCTTAACCATGCAGCGCGCGTGTAAGAGTAAAATACCCCAGTAAAAAACATCACCAATAAAAAGAATACAAGCAATGTAACAAAGATGTTTAATTTGAGTTTACGACTGTAAAACAAATACGCAAAAAACAAGGGAATAAAAAATGAAATTGCTGCTGAGTAAATTCCGTGTGCACGATAAAAAGGCATGCTGATGTAATACGATGACTCTTGCGTAAAGCCCGATAAACTGTGCATATACAAAGTGTATGCAACAACAATTGACAAAGAGGCTATATATAACCACAAATATTTTGGTATATTGGATAGTTTACGGAATAACATTACTCCTAAAAAGTAATACACCACAATAAACCAAAAACGAGACAATACAAACTTGAAGCTAACAAAAGGTAACTCACTGGTAAAAATCGTAACAATATACCACCCAATATTTACTAAAATCCAAATAGAAACTGGATGCCTGAAAACTTTTACATCATATGCACCATCAACAATAAAACGCAGCACAGATAAAAACATCACTACCATTACTATGGGTTCATCGGGAAGGCTTATACCAAGTCCCATGCCAATATCATCAAACTCTATGGCAAGCGGAACAATAAAACTAAGTAAAAGTAAAACTGTATCAAGTTTAAATAAAACCAAATACGCAAATACAAGAATTAATGGTAAAACATGAATGGAATAATCATCGTTGTACACACCGTAAGTGGTGAGTAAAATAAACAATACCCCGATTGTATAAAACCAACGAATTTTAAAAATCTCACCCAAAATTACTCTTCAGATAAACTACCCTTAATATTATGATAGCGCTCCATTGCAACAATGGTAATGCTGCTTAACAGAAAAGCTGCAATTGCAGATAAAATGGAAATAACGAAACGTAACGGATATGCTTTATCATAATTAGGCTTTGCAATATCAACCACAAAAATATTACTTAATTTACTGTCTAAATCTAATTTAGCCTGATTGTATTTCTTTCTTAAATCGGTGAGCTGCTCTGCTTCAAAACGAATTTGTTCATCTAACGAAACGAAATCACCAACATGTTGTCCTAAATTTTTACGTTCTTTATCCGTAAACGAATTGCTGGTTCCTTTACCTATAAGCTCAGCCAAGCCACGTGATTGTTCCTCTACGTTATATACACCAATATTACCCAGTGTACGTGTCATTTCACTTAACGAATCAATAATGGCAATTTTAGCAACATATTCTTCTTTAATGATATTGAACGCTTGCTGTGCGATAATACTTTGACTTTGCTTTTTTAATGAATCGGTATTATACATAACAGCATTGGCAATAGATGCAGATAGTTCTGGATCTGTATCAAGCACAACAACTTCAACAGAGTTGTATGATGTGCGGTTAACATTAACATACTTTTCAAACTTCTTGTTAAGCTTGGCAAACTTCTTGGGATCATCCGAATCAATCCCATAATGTTCTATCAAGTTAAAATCAGCAGCAATTTTTTCACGCAGTTGGCTTGATTTTGCCAATTGAAGATATTGTTCAACATTCTCTTCATCTCCATAAGCAAGTACATCTTGAGCCCTTTCTTTTAGGCTATAAAATAACGCAAATGAAATAGAGTTTACCGTTCCTGGGTAAAACACTGCTTTTGATTTATACTCTGGCTTGAGAAAAAGAGTTATGAGATATGCTACAACAGCTGCCGACAATGAAATAAGGGCAAGGTGTTTTTTCCATTTAATTAAAAACTTAACGAGCTCGATAAAATTAAACTGATATTCGTGTTGCGTTTTTTGCATGCTTACTAATTTGAACAAAAATATAAAAAAATAGGTGTGTGCAAACTACCACTTAAACGCGGCTTTGCAATAGTTGTTTTAATTGTTGAATATGAAATAAACGTGTAATAAACAACATTATTATGGCACTTACAATTGCGCTGCCAATGGCAACACTTAAGTTTATTCCTCGATAATGGACTAATCCTACACTTAAGGTTACCGTAGCCAAAACGGCAAAAAACCTTACCAGGTAACTTACATTAAGCTCTATTTTAAGGTTTCTAATTGCAAAATACATGTTGGTTAATGCTATAAAACTATGCGTAAAAATAGCAGCCAATGCGGCTCCCTTAGCACCTAATTGTGGTTGCAGAAATAAATTAACGGTTAGGTTTATGATCAATGCCATTGCTGCAAGCTTGTTAAGTAACGATATGTTTCCATTTGCAGTTAACAATGTGCCAAAAATGTACATTACACACATCGCAACAAAACTTATCATTACATATTTAAATACATGCCCAGATTCTACCGGGCTGGTTTTACTTAATAGCATCATCAGATCCATGTGGTAAAACCAAGAAATTGCGGCTACACCAACTGCTGGTAAAATTAAAAGTGTCATACTCATTTTAATTAAACTGCTTAAATCTTGCTTACTTTTAATCATCTTAGAGAATAAAGGCAACAACATACCTGCAAGTAAAACAGCAAGCATATTTGCGGCTTCCAATAATCGATTGGCAACAGCATATACACCATTTTGTTCATCACCATTTGGAAGTAACTTCTTCATCATTAGAATGTCGGCACGCATGTATAAAGTCATTAACAAAGCAAGTAAGGCGTAAGGCCATGATTGGCGTATCATACTCCACATCATTACTTTTCTGAAGTTAAGCTTAACACCTTGTAGTGGCTTTTTTAATACCCAAAAAGAAATTATAAATGAGGCAGAATAACCGAGTGACTGGGATAAAATGAAGTGTTCTATCGAAAAATTACCATTATATACCAACATCAACATAATGGCAAAAAATATCATCATACCTCTGTCGGTTACCGATAAAAAGGCATCGGTTTTAAATAATTGTAAACCACTTATATTAGCCCTGAAAAACAAAATGAAAAATGCTAAAACCTGATTTAGTGCCAACAATAATAAAAACCAGAGTTGCTTTCCAACAACACCAAATAAAAATCCAAAGCAAAATGTAACAGCAAGGTATGCTAGTGCAAAAACTAATTTTAAGGGAAACAATGAAGCAAACCTTTTGCTAAGTAATTGATTATGCTTAGCGATAAATGAACTGGTATAATTGTTAATACCAAAATCTAACAACATGGTAAACATTAACGATATGTTAAACATAACCATGTAAGCCCCATATATATCATTACCTACTGTGTTTTGAACAGTTCTGTCGATACCCAGAATCCAAAATGGTTTTATGAGCAGATTTATTGCTACAAGTAAAAACACATTTGTTAAAATTTTTTTCGACATCTGGATGCGGCCTGTTGATATTAATTGTTTATTTGTGTACAATAATAATTATTACAAGCACATTTAGTCCTATTAATTTTATGCGAATAGCCGTTAATGCGCGATTTTTACTTGCCAATAAACTAGAAGGTATTGGCAGGTTTACATACGAGACCATGCAGCGCATAACGCGTAACCACCCCGAACACGAATTTATTTTTTTGTTTGACAGGCCATATGACAAAGAGTTTGTATTTGCCAGTAACGTGATACCAGTTGTATTATACCCTCAGGCCAGACATCCGTTTTTGTATTATTGGTTCTTCAATTTATCTGTAACCAAGGCATTAGCAAAATACAACGCTGATGTTTTTGTAAGTACAGACGGATATTTAAGTTTACGCACGAATGTGCCTCAATTGGCAGTTATGCACGATTTAGCTTTTTTGCATTTTAAACAAGGTATAAATAAACTAGAGTATAAATATTATACCTACTTCTTTCCTAAATACGCTCGCAAAGCTGCTAGATTAGTTGCCGTTTCTAATTATACTAAACAAGATATTATTACCCAATTCAATATCAACCCAAATAAAATTGATGTTGTTTACAATGCGCCTAGTATAGGTTTTGAGCCTATAAGCGAAACGCAGAAAAACGAAATCAAACAAAAGTACACCAATGAGCAATCCTATTTTTGCTATGTAGGTGCTATGCATCCGCGTAAAAATATTGAAACATTACTCAAGGCATTTGATGCTTATAAATCATCAACACAAAATAACTTTAAACTAGTTATAGTGGGCCGCAAGGCATGGCAAAGTAAAAGTATTGAAGAAACCTATAACAACTTAAAATACCAAGCTGACATCATTTTTACAGGCAGGGTAACAGAAGGAGATTTATACCACATTACGGCTGCTGCTTATGCCATGGTATATATTCCGTATTTCGAAGGATTTGGATTACCAATTGTAGAAGCTATGGCCTGTAATGTTCCAGTAATTACCTCGAACATCACATCTATGCCCGAAGTTGCAGGAGACGCTGGGGTGCTGGTTTCACCATATGACGTAAAACAGGTAACTGATGCCATGATTAAACTAACTAACAACCAAGATTTTTATCAGCAAAAAACACTTGCAAGTGCCAAACGGAAACTTGATTTTAGTTGGGATGATTCTGCACTAAAATTTTGGGACAGTATTATGCATGCGGCATCATTAAAATAATATACAAATAAACCTCACACTTATGAAGTCAGATATTGAAATTTCTCGCGAAGCCAAATTAAAACCGATTCAACAAATTGCTGATGAATTAAACATTAATGCGGATTATGTTATACCATATGGTAAAACAAAAGCTAAATTAGAATTGAATGTTTTAAACGAAGCCAATATCAATAAGAACAATTTGATTTTGGTTACCGCCATTTCGCCAACCAAAGCAGGCGTAGGTAAAACGGTAACAACTGTTAGCGCCAGTTTAGGTTTAAATAAAATTGGTAAAAAGTGTATTGCCGCCTTGCGTGAGCCTTCGCTTGGACCTGTTTTTGGCATGAAAGGTGGAGCAGCAGGTGGAGGCTATGCGCAAGTTTTGCCCATGGAAGATATTAACTTACATTTTACAGGTGATTTCCATGCCATAACTACTGCTAATAATACCATTGCTGCATTATTAGACAATTATCAATATAACAATTTAAATAGCGAAAACGCACTTAAACAAATTACGTGGAAACGCGTGCTGGATGTAAACGACAGAAGTTTACGTTTTGTAACAACAGGCTTGGGAGGCCGCACCAATGGTATCCCTCAAGAAACAGGTTTTGATATTACACCTGCCAGCGAGATTATGGCTGCTTTGTGCTTGAGCGAAAACTTTGACGATTTACAAAATCGTATAGCGCGTATTATTCTTGGATACAAAATAGATAACTCACCTTTTACAGTAAAAGACTTAGGAGTTAGCGGAGCAATTACCATTTTGCTTAAGGACGCAATCATGCCTAACTTAGTTCAAACTACAGAAAACACTCCTGCTATCATCCATGGTGGGCCATTTGCTAATATAGCACATGGTTGCAACAGTGTTATCGCCACAAAAATGGCGTTAAGTTGTGCTGAGTATGTAGTAACTGAATCTGGGTTTGGTAGCGACTTAGGTGCCGAAAAGTTTTTAGATATTAAATGTAGAGTTGCCAAATTACAACCTAAAGCAACAGTATTGGTAGTAACTACACAATCCATAAAAATGCACGCAGGTTTAACGTTGGAAGACACTAAAAAACAAAACATGGAAGGCATCATATCTGGCCTACCAAACATGCAACGCCACATCGAAAACATACAAGGCTTTGGACAAAGTATTATCGTATCATTAAATAGGTTTCATTTTGATGTCCAGGAAGAAATAGACTTTTTACGCACTTGGTGTGAGGAAAAAGGTTGTGCTTTTGCCGTGAACGAAGCTTTTGTTAAAGGTGGAGAAGGTGCTATTGAATTGGCCAATAAAATTGTTCATACCGTTGAAAACAATCCTTCAACACCAATTAACTTCACCTACGATTTAGAAGATAGCATTGAAACCAAGATTGAAAAAGTTGCGACTAAAATTTACCGTGCCGATAAAGTAGAGTTTAGCAGCAAATGTAAAACTGTATTGGGCAGAATTAAGAAAAACAACTTGGCCAACTTGCCTGTTTGTATCGCCAAAACACAATACAGTTTTACTGATAATGCTGATGTGTATGGTGCGCCAAACGGACATACTTTACACGTTCAAGATTTGGTAATTAACACCGGTGCAGGATTTATTGTGGCCGTTTGTGGTGATATTATGCGTATGCCGGGGTTACCAAAAGAACCTGCTGCAAATGGCATGACTTTTAACAACGGTATTATTGAAGGCTTGAGTTGATATTAAATATTTGATGATGCAACTGTACTTAATTCGGTAAAAAAAATAGAAATTTAGCTTAAACCAAACATCAAATTTCTGAAGCAGAATATATAAAAAGAAAACCCTGATGGGATTAAAACGATATTACACCAAAGGACAATTAGAAGCAGGTTGCGATGAAGCTGGGCGAGGATGCCTTGCAGGACCAGTTTTTGCTGCTGCTGTAATTTTAAACGAAAGAAAGCCCATAAAGGGATTAGACGACTCGAAAAAACTAACAGAGAAGCAACGCAATGAGTTGCGGTTAGAAATAGAGGACAGGGCATTAAGTTTTGGTGTAGCACAATTAAGCAATAATGATATTGACAAGTTCAATATCCTTAAGGCATCTTTCATGGCTATGCATGCCGCTTTAGATAAGTTGCATGTAGAACCTGCATTGTTGCTTATTGATGGAAACAGGTTTATTCCATACAAAAAAATCAAACACGAATGTGTGATAAAAGGTGATGCAAAGTTTCAAAGCATTGCAGCCGCATCTATACTAGCAAAAACTTATCGTGATGAATTTATGCGTGATGTGCATGAAAAATATCCTGAATACAATTGGGCACAAAACATGGGATACCCCACCAAAGCGCACAGAGAAGCAATTAGGCAATTTGGCGCAACACCATTGCATCGGATGACCTTTACATTATTAAACGAACAAATCTCATTAGATTTAAAATAACAACATGAAAACAACATTAATTACCGGAGCATCAAGTGGTATTGGGTTTGAATTGGCACATATACTTGCTGATGAAAAATCGGATTTAATTTTAGTAGCACGTAACAAAGAAAAACTTTTGGACTTGGCCGAAAATTTAAAACTGAAAAATGCCATTAATGTTAGGGTAATTGCCAAAGACTTATCGCAATTAAGCGAGGTGAAGGAATTGGTTGAAGAGTTGAAAAATGAACATATACATTGCCTAATAAACAATGCTGGCTTTGGATATTTTGGCCCATTTAACGAGTGCCAATGGAAAACCACCGAAGATATGATGGAGTTAAACATGACCACACTTACCTATTTAACCCATTGCTTTTTGCCTAAAATGCTTGAAAACAGTGGTGGGAAAATATTAAATGTGGCCTCGGTTGCTGGCTTTTTGCCTGGACCAAACATGGCCGTATATTATGCTACCAAAGCTTATGTATTGCACTTTAGTGAAGCCATTGCACAAGAATTAAAAGGTACAGGTGTTACTGTTACTGCATTATGTCCAGGCCCAACCGAATCACAGTTTATGGATGTATCTGGTATGGGAGAAAGTAAATTGGTTAAAGGACGTAAGTTGCCTACATCAAAAGAAGTAGCCGAATATGGATACAAAGCCATGATGCGCGGACAACATGTAGCTATTCATGGTTGGGGTAATTACATGCTTTCGGTATTGCCTCGATTATTCCCTCGCAGGTTAATTACCATGGTGGTTGGTATCATACAGCAGAAGTAAGCTACTTTTATAAGCCCGAACAAAACATATGTTTTTCACTTTTCATAACACAGTTGAGTTGCTTGGAACAATAGCATTTGCATTTAGTGGTGCATTAGCAGCCATGCAAAAAAAGCTCGATGTATTTGGCATATTGGTTCTAACTTTTGTTACTGCAATTGGAGGAGGAACACTGCGTGATTTAATGATTGGCAGTTTGCCTGTATCTTGGATGAAAGATTTGGAAACCATTATTGCCCTTTTAATTTGTTACTTAATGGCGCTATTTTTCGCCAAATTTATCCGCAGGTTTCACCACACCATGTTTTGGTTAGACACCATTGGCCTTGCGTTTTTTTGTGTAGTAGCAATTGCCAAAGCCATTACATTTGGCTTGCATCCAATGGTAGCAGTGGCAATCGGCACTATTAGCGGTTGTTTTGGTGGTATTATTCGTGATGTATTGTTAAACGAAATCCCTTATGTGTTTAGAAAAGATGTTTATGCTAGCGCATGTATAGCAGGTGGCTTGGTTTACTTTGGTTTGCTTAAATTTATACCGGATGAAAATTTAGTCAGCATTATAGCTGGTTTTGTTATTATTATAATACGTGCAAGTGCCAGGTATTTCAATTTACATATGCCTGATATTTATAAGAGAACGTAATAAGTTATTTTATTTAAAATAGGTATTCTATCATCACCAATGACATTCAGGCAATAAAAAAATGCGAAAATGTTTCATTAAAACGATCGTATTTCAAAGCACAAAAACACCTTACAGATTTGATTTACTTTTGTTAAGTCTTAATCAACCTTCAATACAATCTTACCAAACTGATCTCCCCTAGCCATTTTTTCTATTGCTGTTTGTGCTTGTGCTAATGGAAAAACATCATCTACCACAGGTACAATTTTGTGGTCATCAATAAACTTAACCATAGCTGCAAACTCCTCATCATTGCCCATGGTACTGCCACAAATGGTGAGTTGTTTCCAAAATATTTTTGCCGGTACACCGCTGTTAAACGCACCTAAGGTTGCACCATAAAATGCAATTCGTCCTGCGGGCTTACATATGTCTATTAACTTCTCAAATTGTTCGCCACACGCGCTATCTATAATGGCATCAAACCCACCACTCATTTTTTGTACTTCTTTGTGCCAATTTTCCATTTTGTAATTCACACCACCTTTAGCACCCATGGCAATTGCTTTGGCAATTTTTTTATCACTACCCGATGTAACATATACATTGCAACCTAAAGCAATGGCAAACTGCACACAAAATAAAGCCACTCCACCACCAGCACCC
>CALPIR020000038.1 GCA_943323675.2 Chitinophaga pinensis
AACGTACCATTAGTTAACCAATGTGCTGAAACCACCATGATTGCATTTGGTGCAGGCAAATTTCGGGTTGATTTGGCTAAATCTTGCGTAAACTGATTATCCATTATGGCATTCATGGGTGATCCATGCCCAATGAAAAATGCGGGCATTAATGGAGTTGGTGGCATAGCATTCACTTCATTTAACAATTGTTGTGCACTTGTTAGCATAATGGACATAGTTGATAAGAAATCACGCCTATTCATTTTAATACCAGTTTAAAAAAAATAGCATAGTAACTAAATTTAGTTACTATGCTATTTAAGCTTGTTTGGGCAGCTTTAAATTACTTTTTTGCTACCAAACGAACATTAACTTTAAAGTTATTATCAATCAAGTTATCAGCCATACCTGTATATTTCACATCAAACAAAGTACGATCTATTGAAAACTCTGCGTTAGCAATTACTCTATCTTTAGCTACAATAATTTGAGCAGGGAAAGTAATTTCTTTAGTTATTCCCTTCACGGTTAAATCAGCTACTACATTTTGGTTATTAGAACCTGCTTTAGCATCAGCAATTGCAATTAATGATTTAATTTTTAACGTACTTGTTGCGAATTTTTCTGTAGAGAAGAAATCTTCAGATTTTAAATGACCTTCCAATTTTTGTTGGTATTCGCCTTGCATATCTTGAACAGAAATTGAAGTCATATCGATGGTAAAAACACCGCCAGTTAATTTTTTACCGTCAACAGTTAAAGTACCATCGTTGAATTTAACATAACCCCAATGCTCACCAGTAACTTTTTTACCTGTCCATTTAAAGCTAGATTCTTTTGCGTCAACTTTTAAAGTTGCAGCGTTTTGAGATTTTGGTTGGCTAATAGCCACAACTGATAATGCTAATCCTGCAATAGCAGCTAAAGTGAATAGTTTTTTCATGTGTTTTTTGTATAGTTGTTAATTTCTTAATTTATCAAGTAATTCATTAAGTATCTTTTTCTCTTTCAAATTCAGCGTATCGCAAATACCATTCATTTCGTTACTCAGTTTGTCAATTTCTTCAAGTAACAACAATCCTTCTTGGGTAACCAACACATCAACCTGACGCCTATCTTTACTACATTCAGAACGTTTAATTAGCTTCTTTTGCTTTAGCTTCTCAATCAATCTAGATGCATTACTCATTTTATCCAACATTCGTTCTTGGATTAAACCAACACTAGCTGGGTTGGGATATTGTCCTCTTAATATGCGTAAAACATTATATTGTTGAGATGAAATATGAAACCGCTTAAAAAATCTATTTTGCTCAGATGATAACCATCCAGATGTATAAACCAAGTTTATAACCAATCGCTCTTCTTCCGATTTAAAAGCTATTTGTTTTATTGCGTCTTCTAATTTCATTTTAAATAACAATACAAAACTAGTGTATATACATATATTGTCAATACATTATTTTTATTTAATATTTATTACTATGATTTACAGTATATTAAAATATGTATATACATCAATAAGATTGTCATTACCTAGATGAAACAATTTACCTTACCTTCGCAATATTGAAAATTATAATGCTTATTTTACTATCAATACTGTTCGGTTTTTTTGAATCAAATGCCGAAAATAAAGATAGCCTTTATCATGTAAATAGATCAAAGTATATTACTGACAAAACAGGAGAGTTAGGTATATCTTTATTTAACCGAAATCCAGATAATCAGATTACTTTAAGTGGTTTACATGCGACTACTTACAATCCGAATGATGCAAATACACAAGGAATTAGATTGCAACATAAATGGCTAGGCATTGCATTCGGCTATTCACCAAAATCATTGCAGGATAAGTCAAGAGGTACAACCCAAGAATTGGATTTACATGTTTTTATGTATGGAAAACGAAATTACTTTGACGCATACTATGTAGGTTATACTGGATTTTATATTGAGAACTATAAAAGGAACGCTAATTTAAATAACAACTTTAGCAGTTTTCCATTACTGCCAAATATGCAAGTAAATAGCATTGGATTGAATTATTTTTATGTTTTTAACCACAAGAAATATTCTTTTCGCTCTAGTTATTTAATGAATGAAATACAGCGTAGAAGTGCGGGGTCTTTCATATTGGGTATTTCAGTAAATGCGTTGGGTATTATTAATCCTGTAAACGAATTACCCCAGTTAATGTTACAATCTTTACCAGAAGAAATGCTTGCAAGAGGTGAATTTTATGGTGGAAGTATTTTGCCGGGATATGCTCACACATTTATTTTAAGAAAATTGTTTTTTACCATAGCACCTAGTTTGGGTTTTGTTGCCCAACACCAAAACTTTACCAAAACAAATGATAAAACAAGAGACCGAAATACGCTTGCATTCAGATCTGTTGGTAGAATTGCACTTGGTTACAACAGTAACCGTTTTTATGCTGCATTAACTGGTGTAAATGATACCTATAATTATCAATTGGCACCCAAATTTCAGATGCAAACGCAATTAAGTGAAGCTCGATTGATTATTGGATACAGATTTAAAACAAAAGGAATCACCCAAAAAATATCCACTCAAATGGATAAGATAATCAAGCCCTAGTCTATTGGTTTGTGTTTCCAACGCCTATGGCTCCATAGCCATAACTCTGGATGTAAACGAATACTACCCTCTAATTTATCGGCAAATAATTGGGTAATTTCATTTGGTTTCTTCTCAGCAGGATGTTCTGTAATCAGTTCAAAAACCACCGTATATTTACCCCTAGCATGTTTAATAATATCAACATAAACAACAGCAGAATCATACTTAATCGCTAATTTTTCTGCTCCTGTAAAAAAGCCTGTTTCTTGATTTAAGAATTGAGTCCAATAAGCATGAGCAGGTTGTGGAGATTGATCAGCAATAAAAGCAACCGTCCTCACCTTATTTTTATTTTCCGCAAAGTTTCTTGCTGATTGTTGCATAGCTATCAACTCTACACCACACTTTAATCTTAATTTATAAGTTAACCATTCAAAAAACGGATTTGAAAGTGGGTGATACAAGGTGCCTACAGGAAAACCCAATTGATAGGTATAAGAAAATCCTCCCCACTCCCAATTACCCAAATGCCCCATCAATAAAACAACCGACTTGTTATTTCTATGGAGCTCTTTAATAAACTCAGTGTTCTGCATTTTTACGCGATTAACGATGGTGCTTCTTCCCACTGTTAATGTTTTAAATGTTTCAATAAAAACATCTATCATGTTACGATAATAACGCTTTTCTATTTGCTTAATTTCAGCTTCACTCTTTTCAGGAAATGCATTCTTTAAGTTTGTATACACCACTTTTCTTCTATATTTAACGATATGGTAAGCAATAAAACTAAGCACATCAGAAATAAAATAAAGAACCGGAAATGGCAATAGCATGAGTAGATAGATTGGCGCTGCTAGTATATAATAATACCATTTAGGTTGTTTTGACATGAACATTTATTTTGAGGTAAATATAAAAAAAGAATTTAACTGCGTATATTTACTATTGCACATTGGTGATGGAATTAACAATAACTTTTAAAATACGGCTATTTGAACATTGTAAAAATGAGATTGAAAGACGCATAGCCAACTTTCAGTATGCAATGATGGATGCACAAGCAAGTGCGAACAGCGAAGATAAAAGCAGCGCGGGTGACAAATATGAAACGGGAAGAGCGATGAGCCAAATTGCTCGTGATATGAATGCTAAACAATTACAAGCTGCTAAACAAGAGCTATCAAATCTATTGTTAATAAATCCTTCAGCGGCATGTATTAAAGCACAAAAAGGGGCTTTGGTTCAAACATCAAGCAATCAAATTGTGTTTATAACCACTAGCATTGGTGTAGTTGATTTTGATGGTTATAAAATTGCTGTAGTATCTCAAGAAGCTCCCATAGCAAAAGCCTTACTCAATAAAGTTATTGGCGATGAAATTACCATAGCACAAAAAAAATCTACAATCAGCGTCATCTTATAAAATAAAAGCCACTTTAAAAATAAAGTGGCTTTTAGCTTTAAGCTCTTATAACACCAGATCTAAACTCTTTAGTTATCGGTGCATGATTTGCGGCTTCTATTCCCAAGCTAATCCATTTACGCGTTTCTGTCGGATTAATGATTGCATCAACCCAAAGCCTAGCAGCGGCATAATAGGGTGAAGTTTGTTTGGTGTATCTATCAGTGATGTGTTGCAACATTTCTGCCTTTTTAGCTTCATCAATCACTTCACCTTTTGCTTTTAAACTGGCTTCTTCTATTTGTAATAAAACCTTTGCAGCTTGTGCGCCACCCATAACAGCAATACTTGCGTTTGGCCAAGCCGCAATTAATCTTGGATCATATGCTTTGCCACACATGGCATAATTGCCTGCACCATAACTATTTCCTGTTATAATAGTAAACTTAGGAACTACCGAGTTGGCTTGTGCATTTACCAGTTTAGCTCCATCTTTAATAATTCCGCCTTGCTCGCTTCTGCTCCCAACCATAAAACCGGTTACGTCTTGTAAAAATACCAAGGGGATTTTTTTCTGATTACAGTTCATAATAAAATGAGCTGCCTTATCTGCACTATCGCTGTAAATAACTCCCCCTATTTGCATTTCGGTAGCGTTATCAGCAGCATTTTGTTTTGGCTTTTTCGCCTTTACCACCTGGCGGTTATTGGCTACAATACCCACTGCCCAACCATCAATACGGGCATAACCGCAGGTAATGGTTTTACCATAAAGTTCTTTGTATGGATCAAAACTATTGGCATCAACAAGGCGTTCAATAATTTCCATCACATCAAAAGGCTTGGTAAAATTGGCAACTGCATCGTACACATCATCCATGCTTTTAGAAGGAGTAATTGATTCAGCTCGGTTAAATCCTGCTTTATCATAATCCCCAATTTTATCCATGATGCGTTTAATCCTATCTAAACAAGCGGCATCATTTTCAAATTTATAATCAGTTACACCACTAATTTCGCAGTGCGTGGTAGCACCACCTAATGTTTCATTATCAATGTCTTCACCAATTGCAGCCTTAACCAAGTAGCTTCCCGCCAAAAATATTGAACCCGTTTTATCTACTATCATGGCCTCATCACTCATAATTGGTAAATAAGCACCACCTGCAACACAACTACCCATTACAGCAGCAATTTGGGTAATACCCATACTACTCATTACGGCATTGTTCCTAAAAATTCTTCCGAAGTGTTCTTTATCTGGAAAAATTTCATCTTGCATTGGTAAGTATACCCCTGCACTATCAACTAAATAAATAATAGGTAATTTATTTTCTATGGCTATCTCTTGTGCTCGTAAATTTTTCTTTCCTGTAATTGGAAACCATGCACCAGCTTTTACGGTTGCATCGTTAGCTACAATAATACACTGACGGCCACTCACGTATCCAATCTCAACAACAACACCTCCACCTGGACAACCACCATGATCTTCATACATTTCATATCCAGCTAAAGCTCCTATTTCAATACGTGGTTTATCTTTATCAATTAGATAATCAACACGCTCACGTGCCAACATTTTACCCTTCTCTTTTTGCTTGGCAGCAGCTTTTTTACCCCCACCTTCGTATATTTTTTCTAATCGTGTATTTAATTCGTTTACTAAATGTTGCATGTTATTTCAAAGAATATAAATGATAAGCAAATTTGCACTTTACTTTTAAAAAACGAAGTTAAATGATGCCTGATAGAGTATACCGCGCATGTTGCGATTCAATTCGTTTAGCGGTAAAAAATAACTCACTTTGTTGTCAACCAAAATGTGTTTTGTTTTTATCAGCTCAACTCCAAAACTTAAGTTCGCATTGGGTATAAACACACTGTTTTTATTGTTATTTTGATTGCTAATAAAACCACCAATTTGATAGCCAGTGTATAAGTTGAAGAACCTACGTTTACCCCTGCCAAAATTACGCGGGTAAAAATCTTGCCCAAAATTAATGATAAACAACTCATTTATTAAAGATGTATCTGCAGTGTTGTTGTCCATTGCGCGATATACGCCTAAATTAAAATAACTTTTACCACGTGTAAACATATACTTTATAGTTGCGCCCTGATACGATTTAGCACTAATACCTGATGTAGGATTTTCAATCTTCAAAAAACCATACTCAATACCTGGCATGTTTACAAATGATACTCGAGAATTGTTAGGTGTACTCATTTCATCGTTAATGGTAAACTGAACTTTACACATTTGGTCGCTTGCATTTTGTTGCAATTGATTGATGTTTACCTCTAATGACGCTATAGTTTGTAGGTTATTTGATATTTTTCGTTTTAGCTCCTCACCCCTTATACCGTTTACTAAAGAATCTCTTAACTGCCGTGCATAAATATTATTCTCATATTTCAGTCCGTCAATTCTTTTTTCCAAAGTATTTATCTTCTCATTAAAGTTTTCGGTATTGAACACGTTTTGGGTAACGTAACCCATTTTGCTTGCCACAGAATCGAGGCCACGTAATTCTGAATGAGCAATTAAGAATTCGGTGTAATAGCGATTAGTACTTAAATCTGTTTGATATACAATACCATTTTTTGAGGAAATAAAATTAGATAATACAGCAGTACTTAGCTGTAATTTGGTTACGTATACCTGAATGGTTTTGTTTGATGGTCTATCTTGTGCATATAAACCGGGTGCTGTAAATGTAAAGAGTGTAATTACAATCAGCAGGTTAGCTAGCTTCTTCATATTTGTATTTTAACGTGCTCAAAGCTAAATAAATTAAGTGTTTTATAAAGAATAAGTTTGCTGAAATAGTTTTAAAACATACTTTTGCACTTGGGTAAGTCGGGTACGACCAGCTCCTGCTGAATCCCCCAGGACAGGAATGTAGCAAGGGTAAGTAGTTGTAGCGGTGCGATACTTTGGCTTGCCCTTTTTTGTGCCCTAGAAATAAACCTGCAGCCTGAGGTTTACCCTTCTGTTTGTTAGGTAATTAGGCACAGCCCAAGTACGGCCTTCAATATCTTCAATCCAAATATGAGAAATGGTGTTGTTAATAGCCAAAAGGTTAAATACATCAAGTCCTACCCAAGCTGATTTTATGTGTTTTTTCCATCCCTTTCTATCGGTATCATTTTCATCAATTAATACGCGTAAAAAACCAATATCAACCCTGCGATAAGAAGGCATGCGCTGTGTATCAGTGTATCGGTTTTTGTCTGGCGGGCCAAATGGCAAACCTGTGCCAAACACCATGGTTAAATTAACTTTATAGTTTTTATTGTTTTGAAGGTAGTCTTGAAAAAACATACTAAATGTAACACGCTGATCTGTTGGGCGGGGAATGTAACCAGGAGTTACTCTATTGCCTGCATCATCAAACAAAATAGCACTGGGAATACGCTCTTGGGTTTTCATTAAACTTAAACTCATCCAACTTTCGGCACCTTTTACAAACTCACCATTAACACGCATATCAATACCGCCAGCATAACCTTCGGCTATGTTATCAGCATAATAACGGATACGAACATTATCAATCTCGTATGGAATTAAGTGCTCTAATTTTTTGTAATATGCTTCGGCAAAAAAGCGGAATTTTCTGCTCCAAAGTTTAAAATTCATGTCGCCACCTAACACATAATGTATGGCTTTTTGTGCTTTTATGTTTGGGTTAAGTATGCCATCAAACCCGCGCAACTCGCGATAAAAAGGCGGCTGATAATAATAACCAAAGGCCGCTTTTAAATTTAAATCCCGTTTAATTTTTCCTACACGAGAACCATTAGCAATTGCCCTATTGTGTTTGCGGTTAGGCTCCATGCTAATTTGTATACGCGGACTAAACACATTTTCATTATTAAAACTCCACCAATTGGTACGTACACCATAGGTAACATACAAATTATAATCTTTATTTAAGGTTTGTGTATTTTGTAAATAGCCACTTAACCTATAACTGTTTAAGTTAATAGTGGTGTTTAAATAATTTAACACAACAGGCATTCCGTTTATTTGCGATGGCTGCGCAAATCCCAAAGAATCCTTATAATCCCACTCATTTATTTTATCGGTTATACTTTCGCCCTGTGCCTGCATACCCCATTGTATGCTGTGGTTATTTATGGTATGATAACCCCTATGACCAACATTATACACTGTTGCATTGATGCGATTACGGGCATTATTTAAAAAATAGCCAACACCTTTTGTAGCACGTGATTTCCCGAAATTGTCGTTACCAAAATCTGTCTCTACTTCTTCCAATCGGTATGCACCTTCAACGGTAAATAGTTCGTTTTCGTTTGAATTAAATATGCTGCTAATGAGTTTTAATTGAGTGCGTTTATTTGGCGTATAATTGAATGATAAAGCACCAGTAGCCGTTTGATACTCCATTAAATCCTGTCCATCAAAAAACATTTTTAACTGCAAGGCTTCTTTAACCGTGCCAAATGTGGTTTCGCGCGTTTGGGGAATAACTAAATATTTATTACGGGCATAACTACCTAAAGCGCTTATGGTAAGGTTTGATGTAGGATTCCAAGTTACTAATGACTGTACATCACTAAAACTAGGTTTATAATCAGCTTGCACATCCAAAGTAGAAAGTACATATTGGTTAGTCCAATAACGTGCACTAAGCAAATAAGTGAAACGTAAATTTTTTGTAGCACCTTCGGCATGAGCCTGCGCGCCCATTAAACTAACGTTAGCTGATGAAGCAAACTTTTTAGGCGTTTTATATTTGATATCAAGTACTGATGATAACTTATCGCCATAACGAGCTTCGAAACCACCTGCAGAAAAACGAATATTCTGAACCAATTCGGTATGAATAAAACTTAACCCTTCTTGTTGTCCACCGCGGGGTAAAAACGGACGATAAATTTCAATGTCGTTTACATAAATTAAATTCTCATCATAATTACCTCCACGAACATTGTATTGTGAACTTAGTTCATTATTTGAGGTGACACCAGGAAGTGTTTTCAAAATTTGCTCAAAACTACCCGATACATTAGGCAGTTGCTTTATTTCTTTAATATCTATAGTTATGGTACTGGCCTTGTCTCTGTTTTGTTCCTCCACATAAGTAAAGGTTTTTAAACTCAGGGCGTAACTCATGGTTACATCAAGCAAAAAACGTTCATTTACTTTAAGCGGACCTACAGTTGTTTTAAATGAAGGTCTTCCTACAAAACTAAACGCAAGTTCAAATTCTTTATTAGCAGGAATCTTAACCTGATAAAAACCATCTTCTCGACTAGTTGTGGTAATATTGGTTCCTACCACATATACGTTAGCATCTGCAAAACTTCTACCTAAACTATCTTTAACAGTTCCATACACCACTGCTAAATCTTTTTGCTGAGCATAGGCTGCAAAAGAAAGTAATGACATGAAAATTAGAAATAGGAGTTTGCGCATTAATCTGGTTTAACGAATAATTGTATTATAGCGTATGTGCAGCGGTTTGCTTTAAAATAGCAATCGTTTCAGAAGGGTTATCGGAGCCAAACACAAAGTTACCAGCAACTAAAACATTGGCACCTGCGGCCATTAATTTACCTGCATTAGCTTGGTTAACACCACCATCAATTTCTATCTGTGCACGGCTATTTTTTTGTATGATTAATTCTTTTAACTCGGTTGTTTTTGTGTAGGTATTTTCTATAAATTTTTGTCCGCCAAAACCAGGATTTACGCTCATTAAACAAACCAAATCAAGATCGGCAATAATATCTTTTAATAATCCAACTGAAGTATGTGGATTAAGGGCCACACCTGCTTTCATACCCAAATCTTTTATAGCAGATATGGTTCGGTGTAAGTGCGTGCAAGCCTCTATATGAACCGTTAAAATATCGGCACCTGCTTGTTTAAAATCATTTAAATATCTGTCAGGGTCTACAATCATTAAATGTACGTCTAATGGCTTTGTTGCGTGTTTTTTAATCGCTTTAACCACCGGAAACCCAAATGAGATATTAGGAACAAACATTCCATCCATAATATCAACATGAAACCAATCTGCATTGCTTAGGTTAATCATTTCAGTATCACGTTGAATATTGGCAAAATCGGCCGATAAAATTGAAGGAGCTATTATAACTGACATATGCTGCGAATATAATCAACAAGTTTGAGGTTTAAGGATATACCAAACGCTTTTGGATATTTTTTACTTAATGTGCTACTATTTCATCAATTATTGACGACCAATCTTGGTTTGATTCAATTTTAACTGCTTTTACACCCGCAGCATTTGCAGCATCTACATCGCGCTGCGTATCTCCAATCATGATAGCTTCTTGGGGAGTTACCCCAAATCTAGCTAATGCTTTCTCAATCATGATGCTCCCCGGTTTACGGCACAAACATTTACCATATTCGGGGTGATGCGGGCAATAATAAATTTCATCAAAAACCAATTGATGCTCATCTAATGCCATTTTTAGTTTCTGATGAATTTGGGTTAAGGTTTGATGAGTGTATAATCCTTTTGCAATGCCCCCTTGGTTAGTAATAACCACAACCAATACTTCTGCCCTTTTTAACTTAATCAGGTTAGGTACAACATGCGGTAACAATTCAAAATCAACAGGATTGGTAACATAAGCACCCAGTTCCTTATTAATTACTCCGTCTCTATCTAATAATATTAACTTAACCATAATATACCGCAATAAAGTAATAAATTGAATAATTTAATGTTAATTGATATTTTTGAATAAAATTTACATCCTTGAAAACGCGCATCGTCATCATACCCACATACAACGAAATTGAGAATATTGACTTAATTACACAGGCAGTTTTTGAATTGCCAATGGATTTCGATATATTGATTGTTGATGACAACTCACCTGATGGAACAGGTAAACGCATCAAAGAACTTCAACAAGAATATCCTAACCTACATTTACTAGAACGTAAAGAAAAAAACGGCTTAGGCACTGCATACATTGATGGATTTAAGTGGTGTTTACAAAAAGGCTACGAATATGTTTTTGAAATGGATGCCGATTTTAGCCATAATCCCACTGATTTGATTCGCTTGTATGAAGCCTGCACAACACATCATGGAATGACCATTGGTAGCCGATATGTAACAGGTGTAAATGTAGTAAATTGGCCTATGAGTAGGGTTATGCTTTCTTTTTTTGCAAGTAAATACGTGCGATTTATAACCGGTTTAGATGTACATGATACAACTGCAGGTTTTGTATGTTATCACCAAAGGGTTTTAAAAACAATTAATTTAGATAGAATAAAATTTCGCGGTTATGCATTTCAAATTGAAATGAAGTTTACTGCATGGAAACACGGATTTAAAGTAACTGAGGTGCCTATTATTTTCACCGACAGAACACGTGGAGAATCAAAAATAAGCAAGGGAATTATTAAAGAGGCGGTTTGGGGTGTAATTAGCATGAAAATAAAAAGTTTATTCCACACATATAAGCAAGTTGATTAAGATTAGATAAGCTATAAAAACGAATACAAGAACGTTATAAAATAAAAAAGCCCCTTCACTTATAATGAAGGGGCTTTTTCTATTTAATTAATATTATGCCAATACAACAATTTTATTGTCCATTGCCTCTACAACACCGCCATTAACCTCAAACAGTTCAGCTCTGCCATCAGCTGTTTTAACTTTTATAGTTCCTTTATCTAAACTAGAAACAATAGCAGCATGGTTATTTAATATTTCAAACTGACCTTTGCTACCCGGTAAAATAATGGAAGTAATTTGACCACTAAACAAGGCTTTATCAGGAGTTAATATATCTAATTGCATGTGTTAATTTTTTTGTTGTTTAAAAGACAAATATTGGTTGATGCTTTTTAAAGTATTATTTAACTTCACTTAGCATTTTTTCACCTTTGGCAATTGCATCCTCAATTGTACCAACAAGATTAAATGATGCTTCAGGAAGATGATCTAATTCACCATCCATAATCATATTGAATCCTTTGATGGTATCTTCTATTGGAACCAAAACACCTTTTAATCCAGTAAACTGTTCAGCCACGTGGAAAGGTTGAGATAAGAAACGTTGCACACGTCTTGCGCGCGACACTGTCAATTTATCTTCTTCACTTAACTCATCCATACCTAAAATTGCAATAATATCTTGCAATTCTTTGTAGCGCTGTAATATCACTTTAACACGTTGAGCGCAGTTGTAATGCGCATCACCTAAAACTACAGGAGTTAATATACGTGAGGTAGAATCCAAAGGATCAACCGCAGGATATATACCTAACTCAGCAATTTTACGACTTAATACTGTAGTAGCATCTAAGTGGGCGAAAGTTGTTGCTGGAGCTGGATCTGTTAAATCATCTGCAGGCACATAAACAGCCTGAACTGAAGTAATTGAACCACGTTTAGTTGAAGTAATACGCTCTTGCATAGCACCCATTTCTGAGGCTAAAGTAGGTTGGTAACCTACCGCTGAAGGCATACGACCTAACAAAGCCGAAACTTCAGAACCTGCTTGGGTAAAACGGAAGATATTATCAACGAAGAATAAGATATCACGTCCACCAGATTTTTCATCCCCATCGCGGAAATATTCAGCAATAGTTAAACCTGATAACGCTACACGAGCACGAGCACCTGGAGGTTCGTTCATTTGTCCGAACACAAACGTAGCTTTCGACTCTTTTAATTTTGAATAATCAACTTTATCTAAAGGCCATCCGCCTTCTTCCATACCGTGAGTAAAATCATCACCGTATTTAACAATACCTGATTCAATCATCTCACGTAACAAATCGTTACCTTCACGGGTACGCTCACCTACACCAGCAAATACAGAGAAACCATCATATGCTTTCGCAATGTTGTTGATTAACTCTTGAATTAAAACGGTTTTACCTACACCCGCACCACCAAACAAACCAATTTTACCACCTTTTGCGTACGGCTCAATTAAATCAATTACTTTGATACCTGTGTAAAGTGGCTCAGCGCTAGTTGATAAGTCTTCGAAACGAGGAGCATCGCGATGAATAGAGCGGCCGTCTTCTTTAGATACACTTTTCATACCATCAATAGGCTCACCTACCACATTGAACAAACGACCACGAATATCATCACCTGTTGGCATAGCAATTGGCGCACTTGTAGGAACAACTTCCATACCGCGCACTAAACCATCTGTTGCTTCCATGGCGATAGTTCTGATCATGTTTTCGCCCAAGTGACGTTGGCACTCTAGTACTACTCTAGTACCATCTGCTTTAGTAATTACCAAAGCGTCTAGTATTTTAGGTAATTTTTCGCTGTTATCAGGGAATCTTACATCCACTACCGGACCAATTACCTGAGCTACTACTCCTGATTTTGACATAGTTACGAATTTTTAGCTTATTTTTAAGTCCCGCAAAGTTAACTTTTACAACTAAAAATCAAACCAAAATTTAATCATATATTAGGTACGCAGGGTATTTTGAGCGTGGTGTGATAGTTATGTGCTGATGTTGATGCATTTATAAAATAAATATCTTGTTTTATTCTCTGTGATAATTTCTATTCTGCTTGTATTTATAAATACCTCACATGAAAGTTAAAATACTTTAAAGGGAAACTGAAAGTATTACTAACATTTCATTTTGTGGTATTTTAAAAGATTGATAATATTTTAATGTTAAAATACACTCTAAATTAAAAATTTAATCAATTATAATTGTATACTAATACTTTTTAAACCAACCACCATGAAAAATCTACTTCGATTTATCTGTTTTGCTGTTCTTACCTTTTTAACATTTAATGTAAATGCATCTCACGTTGTTGGAGGCGATATAGAGTATGAATGCACCGGGCCGCGCATTTGGAAAATACGGTTAACCATTTACCGCTTGTGTACAGGTGCAGCCCTTTGCTCAAATATGGCCTGTACACAACCCATGACAGCAAGGCCAAATACAATACTCAATCCAGCAGGTTGTGCTGCAACTCCTAATAATGTTCCTATGACATTATCATTGGTAAAAGTTCAAGACGTGGGGAATGCAAACGTGGCATTGTGTGGAACATCCGCAAAAAATGGATGTAATAACCTTGGGCAAGTTACCGCAGGGCCGTATAACCCATCCATAGAAAAATACGTATTTGAAGGTACTTTAAATTTAAGCATGGCCACGCTAAACAACAGCAACTGCGCTTATTGGGATGTATTTTGGGAACTTTGCTGCCGTAATGACAACATTTGGAACTTAGCAGCATCTAGCGGTCAATCATTTAGAATTGGAGCAACCATTAATATCTTTAACCGCTCACAAAATCCATGTAAAAACAATTCCCCTGTTTTAAAAAATGAATCTGTAGTTACTTTATGCTCTGGTCAAGAATATATATTTAACATGGGTGCATTAGATTCTGATGGCGATTCGCTGACTTATGAGATTTCACCTTCAATACAACAAGGAGGCGGTCTAGTAAATTACCAACCACCAGGCAGTGTCAATTATCCATTTCCTTTAAATGCTACAAAACCTCCACATATTAATTTCCCTCAACCAAATGGACCATATATAATTATAGATTCTTTAAACGGTGATATTAGTTTTAATCCAATTAACAATACAGCAGTTTATATTTATGGAAACCTGAATGTGCGAATCCGGCAATGGACTTATGATGCAAACGGGACACCGGTTTTAGCTGGTATTACACAGCGCGATTTACAATTATACTTATCTAACTGTGCCGCTAATAATCCACCACGCTTCATCACAACACCTTCACTACCTAATAACCAACCTAAATACAACCACGAAATTACGTCAGGACAACAACTGTGCTTTACGGTTACTGCCAAAGATACCGATGTATATCCGCTCATTCCTAGGTATG
>CALPIR020000039.1 GCA_943323675.2 Chitinophaga pinensis
GGGGTTAATTACAGTCATATTCGGTAACATTTTCATTAACCCAATATCTTCTAAAATCTGATGTGTTGCACCATCTTCGCCAAGGGTAACCCCTGCATGCGAAGCACATATTTTAACATTTTTATTTGAGTAAGCTACACTTTGACGAATTTGGTCGTAAACGCGGCCAGTACTAAAATTGGCAAATGTTCCTGTAAACGGAATTTTACCACCAATGGCTAAACCTGCTGCTAGTCCAATCATATTGGCTTCAGCAATTCCTACTTGATAAAAACGTTCAGGATATTCTTTCTGAAAAGCATCCATTTTAAGAGAGCCTGTTAAATCTGCACAAAGTGCTACTACGTTAGGGTTAGTTTTACCTAACTCGCTAAGTCCTGCTCCAAAACCCGAGCGGGTGTCTTTTATGTTTTGTACTTCAAACTTTTTCATGTATCAAATAATTTTCTTTTTTTATTGGGTTGAATACTTTTTTGTATTCTTTTAATTTAAAGTAAAGTTAGTTGCTGCCCCCGAGGTAATGTTAAACTCCCTTTCGAATGTTTGATTACTACGTGTGGAATTTTTAGCACGGTAAATAATTTTGTATTTACCAGGTTGCATTATGATGTTATGTATTTTATTTTCTTGAGGCAAACGTGCAAGCCAAACTATTTCGTTACGGTTCATTTGGTAAATATCTGCAATGTACTGTTGTGTAAATGCGGATATGTTTAACCTTCCTGGTTGAGCCATTTCTACTGTAGTGGTGGTGTTTTGATCTACGCTCACATCTTTAAATAGTTGTCTTGGTAATGTCAGCAATTCTAGGTCGTATTTACCTACTAGGTATTTTTCTGGTGTATTTGCATTTTGCACATGTAGCGTTTGCATAGTTCCTCTTTTACGAACAATACATTTTAAATCGTTGTAATTGGTTACACCTAAAATTTTTACATTTAAAAAACCTTGTGGCGCATCACAAGCAACAATATTGTGTCGGCCAGCGGTAATTTCAATGTCACTTTTTTCAACTGGAGGAATGGTATGCACCACCATGCGGTATTTGTATATTGGATCTAGCAATACGGTATCAGGTATCCCACGTTCGTTCATGGTGTGAATGTAGTTGTACACCAACTGGTTGCTGTGCATATCGTAAAAACTCATGTTTACATTGGTCTCTGTTGGTTTTGCATTTACATCCAGTAAATTAACTTGTACCGTTGTACTGTTTAATGCTTGAGTTATTACTACATTTAACACATTATTAAAACTCTCTTCCGTATTGGCATCATAGTATCTACCTACACACTCAAAAGCTTTTCTAAAATCTTCGGTGCTGCCTAATCCAATAACAAATGGGCGTAAAACCACACCTTGACTTTGTAATGCTTCTGATACCGCACAAGGGTCGCCATCACATTCTTCTATACCATCGGTAATTAAAATAATGATGTTTCTTACACCAGGTTCTTTTGGGAAATCGTAAGCTGATTGCTGTAAAGAGTATGCAATTAATGTGGTTCCTTTTGGCACCACATCTTTAAGTTTATCTTTTATTTGTTTGTGATTATTGTATTTAAATGGCACCTCTAATTTTGTGTCTTTGCAATTACGCTGACCTGGAGGAGTGGTATGCCCGTAAA
The DNA here is from genome assembly GCA_943323675.2 of Chitinophaga pinensis. Taxonomy (GTDB): domain Bacteria; phylum Bacteroidota; class Bacteroidia; order UKL13-3; family UKL13-3; genus UBA6183. The sequence continues at coordinate 1,629 of CALPIR020000039.1, forward strand.
CACGCAATGCCACTTGAACATCTTTTGCACTCTCTAAACTATCAACAATTTTAGCCAATAATCTTTTGGCTACATTTATACGGATATCTTTATCCATTGCAGCATACATACTTCCGCTTCCATCCAGCAAAAATAAAATGCGTGTTTTTGGTTTGGTATAACCTTGGGCAGTTAAATTAAACTGTATGCCTAATAATAACCCAACTAAAACTACAAAAAATGTAAGTGATTTAAACTGCATGGATTAAATAATTGTGTTTTAGTAATCAGCTAATGTTGTAGGAAGTTGCGCCAATGCATTTTCTAAATCGCTATCGCTTGGTGCAATACCATGCCATTTGTGCGAACCCACCATAAAATCAATTGGATGACCCATTTCTGTTTTCATGATTATAAATATCGGTTTGCCATTCCCTGAAGCCGTTTTTGCTTTGGCCATGGTTTCAATTATGTTTTGCATATTATGCCCATCCATGTGTAAAATCTCCCAACCAAATGCGATAAGTTTATTCTCGATATCAGCTCCTAATCCTAAAACTTCCATGGTGCTGCCGTCTATTTGCTGTCCATTGTAGTCAACCGTTACTATTAAGTTATCTACTTTGTGGTGCGCAGCAAACATAAATGCCTCCCAATTTTGGCCTTCTTCTAACTCGCCATCACCCATTAAAACATATACCAAGTTTTTATCGCCATCCAGTTTTTTAGCCAATGCAGCACCGGCAGCAACAGATACACCTTGACCAAGTGAGCCCGATGCAACTCGCACACCGGGTAAATGTTCAGCAGTTGCAGGATGACCTTGTAAACGAGAGTGTAATTTTCTAAAAGTTTTTAATTCTTCAACAGGGAAATAACCCGAACGTGCCAGGACGCTATAAAATAGTGGCGAAACATGTCCGTTTGAAAGGAAAAACACATCTTCATTTTTTCCATTCATGTTAAATTTGGTGTCGTGGTTTAGTACTTTAAAATAAAGTGCTGTTAAAAAATCAGCACAACCTAAAGATCCGCCTGGATGTCCGCTTTTTGCGCCATGTACCATGCGCAGGATGTCTCTTCTTACTTGGGTTGCAGTCTGTTCTAGCGTTCTAATATCTGTCATTGTATACTTATGATTTAAATTTTTATCCTGTTTTAGTTTTATGGTATTGATAAACAGTGGTATAAGTGTTTATGTGCACTTATTATTAAACTCAAAAGTAACACTTACCACTCTTTTTTAGCATTTTTGTTGCTAACATTTTAGCTACATCGTTTATTGCCTGTATTTTTAGTGGTGATGCGTTTTAGGATAAAAACCTAACCAATTATGATTAAACAAATTGAAATTGCTTTGCTTCCTGAGCAATGCTTTGATGAATTAACCACATTAGAATTCATTAAAAGAAATTCGGGGGTGAGCGACATTAATGGAATTCGTGTTTTGCGCAAATCGTTGGATGCCCGAAAACGTCCCATACATTACAATTTATTGGTGGATCTATTTTTAGAGGAGCAAGTTTCCGAGCGCGATTTAAACTTTGATTTTAAGAACGTGGCTCATGCACCTCATGTTGTTATTATTGGTGCTGGTCCAGCAGGTTTATTTGCAGCCTTAAAATTTATTGAGCAAGGCATAAAGCCCATTATTTTTGAACGAGGTAAAGATGTGCGAGAACGTAGGCGAGATTTAGCTTTAATAACCAGACACAATACAGTTAATCCTGAGAGTAATTATTGTTTTGGTGAAGGCGGTGCCGGAACTTATAGTGATGGTAAGCTGTATACCCGAAGTACCAAAAGGGGAGATGTAAAGCGTATATTAGAGTTATTTGTAAAACATGGAGCTGACGAATGCATTTTATACGAAGCACATCCACATATTGGAACCAATAAACTGCCTAACATCATCACTGCTATAAGAGATACCATTTTACATTTTGGTGGCGAAGTGCACTTTAACTCAAAGCTAACGGATATGGTTATAAAAGATAATGCCATAGCCGCAGTAGTTATTAATCAAAATCAAACCGTAGAAACCAAACACGTAATATTGGCTACGGGCCACAGTGCGCGTGATATATTTGAGTTATTATATAAGAAAAATATTTTAATTGAGGCCAAACCATTTGCGCTAGGTGTTCGCATCGAACATCCGCAAGCATTAATAGATAGCATTCAATACAAATGTGATAACCGTGGTGCCTATTTACCCGCTGCCAGTTATAGTATAGTAAATCAAAGCTTAGGGCATGGTGTATTTAGTTTTTGTATGTGTCCTGGTGGGATTATTGCACCAGCAGCCACTGCACCCGGGGAAATTGTGGTAAACGGATGGAGCCCTAGTAAAAGAAACAATGCTTTTGCCAATTCGGGTTTAGTGGTAAGTATTGATAATAAAGATTTTGAGAAGTTCAATGATTACGGACCTTTAGCTGCGTTAAAATTTCAGCAAAGTGTGGAGCAAAAATGTTTTTCGGTAACCCAAAGTTTGCAAGCTCCTGCACAAAGGGTATTAGATTTTGTAAATAAAAAACACTCAACTCAGTTGCCTGATTGCAGTTATATACCAGGATTACAATCGCATAATTTGGATGATGTATTACCTGCTTTTGTATCGGCAAGTTTACGCGATGCATTGTTAGCATTTGGCAAAAAACTAAAAGGTTACGTGAGTAATGATGCAGTAATGGTAGCCACAGAAAGTCGTACATCTAGTCCAGTGCGCATACCTCGTGATAAAGAATCATTGGAACATCCCCAAATAAAAGGCTTATTACCTTGCGCAGAAGGTGCTGGATATGCAGGGGGAATAATAAGTGCAGCTATTGATGGTGAGAATTGTGCTATGGCTGTTGTTAAAAATCTTAAAGAATTTAATCGTATTTAATGGATGGATGGGTATAAATTTGTAGTTCGAATGAAAATTAAGTTATTTATATTAAGTTGTTTTTTGATGCAGTTTGCATGGGGTGGCGTAATTACTACAAGTGTGGCATCTCTTCCCGATTATGGCAATGTATATGTTTTAAATAGTAGCACATCTATTCGCTATACGGTCAGTGCTTCTACTTTAGCTAGTGATTTAATCATAACTGCACCTTTAGGTTTCGAAATATCAACGCAATACTTACAAGGTTATACATCTGTAATTACATTGTCTCCTAATTCAGGTAACATACCTACAACCAATATTTACGCGAGATTTAGTCCTTCAATAACAGGGGCTGCTTCTGGTAACATTACTCATGTAAATAATGGGTCGCCTACACAAAATATAATTGTGCAAGGAACAGGTGTTACTTGGGCTATTGCTGCTGGATATTACACTACCGTTACAACACAACGTAATGCGGCTTTAAAAACAATTTTATATAATAGAATACTTGGCCATACAAGTGCAAGTTATACTCCTGGTGTTTGGAATGCATATTCAACCACAGACCGACAACCCAATAGTAAAGTGTGGGATGTATATAGCACACGGTTTGATACATCATCACCTTACGAATACACCATGAGCACTAATCAATGTGGTTCATATGCTATTGAAGGAGATTGTTATAACCGCGAACATTCTTTTCCTCAGAGTTGGTTTAGTCAGTCATCTCCAATGGTAACAGATTTACACCATTTGTTTGCTAGTGATGGAAAAGTTAATGGAATGAGGAGTAATTTCCCTTTTGGTAATGTTGCTTCTCCCACTTTCACATCTTTATACGGAGGTAAATTGGGAACTGGGGCTAACTTTGGTTACACAGGAATTGTGTTTGAACCTATTGATGAATATAAAGGAGACATTGCTCGTGCCCAATTATATATGGCTGCGCGCTATGATAATTTAATAGCAAGCTGGATAAATAATGGTAATGCCAATGATGTACTGGCTGGCAATACTTTCCCCGCGTATGATGCGTGGTATGTTGATTTGTTAATTAGCTGGCATAATTTAGACCCTGTTAGTGATAAAGAGCGTAAAAGAAATGATGCCATACATGCGATTCAAAATAATAGAAACCCGTTTATTGATAGTCCGCAATTTGTGCAACGCATTTGGGGTGGTAATATCCCTTCAGAACCCACAGTGGGTGCCAGTAATTTCCAAATAACCAACATAAATAATAACAGTGTTAAGTTAAATTGGGTTAGCGGAAACGGAAACAGAAGAATAGTTTTGGTGCGAGCAACCAATGCTGTTAATGCTTATCCCGAGGATACTTTTTATTACAACGCAAATGCTAATTTAACTAGTGCACCACAAATTGGAAGTGGCAACTATATTGTATATAATGGTACCGGAAGCTCGGTAACGTTAAATAATTTACAGGCAGGTATTAATTATCATTATGCTGTAATCGAATATAACGGATGGTATAGTGCGTCAAATTATAATATGGGCAATATACTAACTTCAAATGGAGTAACATTACCTGTAACTTGGCTGAGTTTTGATGGTATTTATGAAAATAAATCAACTCGATTATTCTGGAGCACTGCTGTTGAAAAAAATAATAAAGTATTTGTTGTTGAGCGCAGTTTTAATAATTCAAACTTTGAAGCTGTTGGTATAGTTAATGGTTCTGGTGCTACAAATATGGTTACACAATATCAATTTTTAGATATTCAGCTTCCTGATGTAAGTGGTCTTTATTATAGACTAAAGCAAATTGATTATGATGGTAAATTTAATTATAGCCAAGTGATTAAAGTGAATTTAGATGAAGCCAAAATGGAAACCGTTTTTTCTGTGAGTCCAAACCCATTTAAACAAAATATTAGAATAGCTTATCAACTAAAACAAGCCGAGCGCTTTTATTATGTGTTGATGAACAGTAAAGGATTAATAATTAAAGAAGGAAATGAAAACGCAAATCAAAATGAAGGTGAATTTGTTATTGGTATTGACGACAGTTTTGCTGATGGGCTTTACATCCTGCAAATCAAATACAACAATAGAAACATCTACCACAAAATCATTAAACAATAAGGATACCATGAGCGAATTTGAAATTGTAAAAAGCAACGAAGAATGGAAACAACTGCTAACTCCTGAGCAGTATGACGTGCTACGTGAAAAAGGCACTGAGCGACCGTTTACAGGCAAATTTGAAGATCATTACGAATCTGGTACATACACTTGTGCAGGATGCGGTAACGAGCTTTTTAAATCAGATACCAAGTTTGATGCAGGTTGCGGTTGGCCAAGTTTTTATGAGGCATTAGATAAAACCAAAATTATTGAAAAGTTAGATAAAACTCATGGTATGGCACGATTGGAAATTTTGTGTGCTAAATGTGGCGGACATTTAGGCCATGTATTTAATGATGGACCACAAGATAAAACTGGTTTACGTTATTGTGTAAATTCACTTTCGTTAGATTTTAAAAAGCTAATCCACGATTCAACCCAAACAAAATAATTTAAAGCTACTTAGGTAGCTTTTTTTATGAGGTGTTTTTGGTTAGGTTTGAAACCATGGATAAACGCAAAATACTTTTTGCCCTACTGGCTTTATTTTTTATTGATAGTGGTTTACATGTTATCAACTGGCTTGAAATAGCAACTTTGCCAAGTGAGCTATTGCATCTCATACGTTGGATTTTTATTGCTTCATTGGGTTATTATGCATGGGTAAGTAAAAGCCTTACCATTTATATATTACTTTGTATGTTTTTAGGTATTGAGGTTGCCGAGTGGGCACCTAATGTGGCCAAAGAGCTTAAAGTATTCAGCGATATTTTCTTGAGGTTAATAAAAACCATTATTGCGCCTTTACTATTTAGCACGCTTGTTGTTGGTATTGCTGGGCACAGCGATTTAAAACAAGTTGGGCGCATGGGTTTAAAATCTATCTTATATTTTGAGGTGGTTACTACCATTGCACTTATTATTGGTTTGTTTGCTATTAATATTTCTCAGGCAGGAGTGGGTTCGTCATTGCAAGCTCAAACAGAGCAGGTAGATAAGGCAAATAAATTGTTGGAACAAAAACATACGCACAACGTAATACTAGATATTTTCCCCGAAAACATTGCCAAAAGTGTTGCCGATAATCAAATCTTACAGATAGTGGTGTTTAGTATTTTGTTTGGCATTGCTTTGGCACAATTAAAAGGTCAGCGTAAAGAGCAAATGGTGCATGCCATAGAAAGTTTGGCAGAAGTGATGTTTAAGTTTACCAACTTGGTAATGTATTTTGCCCCTCTAGCAGTAGGAGGTGCAATAGGCTATGCCATCGCTACCATGGGTTATGGCGTTTTAAACGATTTATTAAAACTATTGGTTACACTTTATGTGGCATTAATTGCCTTTGTTATTCTAGTTTTTGTGCCAATAGGTTTGTTGGTTAAGCTTCCTTTTAAAAAGTTCCTGAACCATATTAGTGAGCCACTTTCAATTGCTTTTGCTACAGCAAGCTCTGAGGCTGCATTGCCCAAAGCCATGGAGAATTTAGAGAAAATGGGTATACCAAGAAAAGTAGTAGCATTTGTATTGCCAACAGGGTTTAGTTTTAATTTGGATGGAACAACTTTGTATCTTTCATTAGCCTCTGTTTTTGTAGCGCAAGTAAGTGGGGTCGATTTAACCATAGGGCAACAAATTTCTATGTGTTTGGTGTTGATGTTAACCAGCAAAGGAGTAGCAGGTGTTAGAGGCGCTTCGTTTTTAATATTGGTAAGTACAGTGGCCTCATTGGGTTTAGATCCACAAAAAGCATTTGCTATTTTAGCTATTGATGCTTTTATGGATATGGGCCGTACTTCTGTTAACTTAATTGGGAATTGTTTAGCCACTTATGTGGTTGCGAAATGGGAAGGAGAAGTTTAAAATAAGGATTAATTGCTAAAGATTTATTCCATAAAAAAATGCTCACCTTCGTTAGCAATAAAGCTATTCGCAAATTGAGTACGTGTTTCGGCTAATAGTTCATCTAGCACATCATACCTAGAAGAAAAATGACCAATAATTAATTTGGATGCGTTGGCTTTTTGTGCAACTATACCTGCTTGCAATGCAGTACTGTGTTTAGTCTCTTCTGCTCTTTTTAGTCTATCGTGTAAAAAAGTGGCTTCGTGATATAATAAATTAACGTCCTTTACAGCTTCAATTACCCGATCATCATACATGGTATCGCTGCAATAAGCATAGCTAAATGGTTCACCCTTATCAAGTGTTAATTCACTATTCGATATAATTATTTTCCCATCATCACTTACATAATCTTTGCCTCGTTTAATGTCTGTGTATTTGGCAATTGGAATACTATTTTTTTTACAACTAACTATATTTAGTTTCTTAAGTTTAGGTTGTTCTTCAAATAAAAAACCTGTAGTTGGTACTCTATGAAATAATGGGAATGATGAAACTTTTAATGTAGCATCTTCAAAAATCACCTCCTTTATATCTGGGTTCGTAATGTGTTTGATGATTTCAAAACGAAGTTCACTTTCAGTATTTTTATGGAATAAATCAATAATTTCAAATAAAGTATCAGGTCCATAAATATGCAGTGGTTCGGTACGTTGCATTAAATTCATACTAAACAACAAACCAGGTAACCCTAACATATGATCAGCATGAATATGGCTAATAAATACATGCTTAATTTTAGACTTTTTAATTTTATAACGCTGCATTTGCATTTGTGTTCCCTCGCCACAATCAATAAGCAGGTGGTGGTCTAAAACGTGTAAATACTGTGCAGATGGAAATCGGTTAAGGGTAGGCGTAGCCGAGCTATTTCCTAATATCACTAATTCAAAACTCATTTTGTATCGTCATCATCTCCCATGTTTAAAAATTGTTTTTCCAATTGGTCCATAAATACAAAGTCAACAGCTTCCACATCAGTAGGTATAAACGTAATATCAGCTTTGGCAAACAGTCTTGTAAATGTATCTTCTGCTTCTGTAATAATTAACAATCCATCATTTTCTCTAAGTTCAACACCAAGGCTTATTAACTCTCTTGTGGCATCAGCATTACACTCCCTAACACCACTAATGTTTACAATTACATATTTACTACTACTAGCCACTTCATGTCTCACTTTTTTTATTAGTTTAGAGGCGGTGTTTTTATCAAGCACTACAATGTCTGTTTTAATTAATGAGTATTGGTCGCTTTTTTCTATGGTGTAATTCATACTTCGTAATTTAATTGTGTAAATTTACGTTTCGGCAAGTAATTATTTATATAATTTGCAGAAAAATTAATCTTATTTAAATGAGTAGGAAAATAGCCTTTATTACTGGGTCATCAGCGGGTATAGGTGCGGCCACGGCAAAATTATTGGCTTCGCAGCAATACAATATAATTTTAGCAGCTCGTAGGGTTGATGCTTTAAAACAATTGTCAAATGAACTAAATACCCAATTTGGCATTAGTACTTTGGTACTTAAACTTGATGTTAGAAATCGAAAGGATGTTGAAGAAACAATTTCCGGGCTTCCTGCCGAGTGGCAGAAAATAAATGTTTTGGTTAATAATGCCGGTTTAGCAAGTGGTTTAAGTAGTATAGATGAAGGTGACATGGACGATTGGGATGCGATGATTGATACCAATATAAAAGGGCTTTTATACGTTACGCGTAATGTAATTCCTCTTATGAAAAACAATGAGTCGGGGCACATCATCAACATTGGGTCTATTGCAGGGAAAGAAGTTTATGCAAATGGAAATGTATACTGTGCAACTAAACATGCGGTTGATGCACTAAATAAAGCCATGCGTTTAGAGTTGTCTAAATTTCCAATAAAAGTTACAGCCATTCATCCCGGTGCTGTTGAAACTGAATTTAGTGTGGTACGTTTTCATGGTGATAAGGAACGAGCAGATAAAGTATACGAGGGATTTGAAAACCTTGTTGCAGATGATATTGCTGATGCAATTTGGTATGCTATTAGTCGTCCTGCTCATGTAAATATTAACGAGCTAACTATCATGCCTACAGCACAGCCTATGGCTAGCGTTATACACCGTAAAAATTAAAATAATGATATCAAGGGTTGCTCTATTTTTATTGGTAATTATATTTCAGGCTATGCATCTATTTGCACAGCAAGAAATAACTGTTGCATTAACAGAGTTTGCTCGTGACGATAGGTTTGATAGACTAAATTCGAACCTGGCTTTGTTTGAATTGAAAAATGATACGATGCTTACCTGGGATTTTGAGGGATTAAGAAAAGCAAAGACAATAGCGATTATAAAACCCGAAGGATTTAAAGCTTATGCATATGGTTTTGTGTTTTTTGCAGGTAATAATCAGGGAAATAACCCCGGCTTTATAACTGTGCTGATAGGCAATCCTTATCATGCAAAACCTACGCTATTTGCCGACTTAAATAATAATAACAACTTTACAGATGATAATTATTCAGCAGTACTTCCTTGGCGCGGTGATACTTCTGAAATTGAATTGTGTATTTCGGGTACTAAATTATGCACTAAAATAAAGTTTACTAGGCATTTAATGGAGAGTAACCAAATGTATAAAGAATTGATGAATGAATTTTATCAACTTACTTACCCAACTAGAAAGTTTATTGGTATGAATCACTGCTATAGGATACAGCAATATCAGATAAAATGTGGCTTAGTACATGCTGGTGGAGATAGTATTAGGGTTGCTTTATTTGATGCAAATAATAATGGTCTTTATAATGAACCAGATAGTGACAGGTTTGTTTTAGCCAATTTAACTGATACCATTTTTTATCCTTTTGATGATTTATACAGTAGCACAATTAGCAAAAAAAGTGGATTTTGTTTTATAGATAAAAATGGAAAACAAATTGAATTTGTAAGTGCATCGCCCTATGGTGATAACATAACCTTTAATGTATTAGACCAAACCAACAATATTGGACATGTCAAAGTGGGTAAAAAATTACCACGTTTTAAGTACATCACTTGGAAGGGTGATCGCCAAAAAATAAGTAAGCTTAAAAAGTATGAGTTATACATTTATTTTGGTAGTCCGCAAGCTATAAACTTTGCAGCAGATACATTAGCCTTAAGGGTTTTAGCCAGCAGTTACTCGAAATCTATAAGGGTAATAGGCTTTATAGAAGTAAATAAATCATATGAGTTAAGCATATTTGGTCAATACAGTTATTTGAATTGGATTCTTGCATATAAAAATAAAGACTTGAACCGTAAGTTAGGGATTAGAGGTTTACCAAGCAGTATTTATACCAAAAAACGTAGACGCGTTGTCAGATATAATTTAACACCCAATGAACTTTTACAAGAGTTAAAAAGAAAAGGATAAATCTGAAATTAGTTCCGCTTAACGTTTTTAAAAATGATTTAAATAGAAATTTTAACAATAGAAGGTCAATTGGTTTTAGCGAAAAAGGACGTAATTTATTTACTTCCCTTTAATTCTGCTTCTCTTTTTTTATCAGTCTTGCTAGCTCGTTTACTATTGCCAAAAACACTTACCGTGAAATACCTACCAGGATATTTTTGCATATCAGCTAAAAGCAATTTTAGTTCTCTGCTGCTGCCACTCAAGTTTTTGTATAACGAATCATTATTTGCCAATTGGCCTAAAGTTCCTTCACCACGGTTAATTTTCTCTAGCATAACACCCATTTCATAAAGGGATTTATTTAGGTTATTGATAATACTGGTAACATCAGCAGCAGCAATGCTATCTGTAATATTTTTTATGTTTTTAATGGTGTGAGATAGTAGTTCATTATTGTTACGTAAGTTGCGCATGATACTTTCGGTATGTGAAAACATATCTTGTATTTTACTTTCTTGCCCTCTGGTAAGGTTATCTAATCTTCCTGTTATATTTTTTACGTGATTCAGTGTGGTAGATAAATCATCAACACCTTTTGATAGTTTGGCAGTTCCTGTAGAATCGAATACGTCATTCATGCTTAATAACACTTTGTCTAGCGTGGCTAGCACTTGTTCGCTCTTCTCTTTTATTGGCGAGACCATGTTACTTAAAGCTTCTGATAAACCCTCTTCCATTGAAGCATTAAGTGTATCATTTGCTTTAACAATTTCTATTGATTGCCCTAATTTTATGTTGATGACTTTAGTGCCCAACAAGTCGCTACTAGCAATTTCTCCCACTGTACCTTTTGGCATCAAAATTTCTCCATCAACCATAATGGTAACTAATATTTTATTTGCGTTTCCAATTTCTAATAACCTCACATCTTCCACTTGGCCAATTTTAAAGCCGTTAATAAGTACTTGGGTTGATTTAACAACTCCACCAGCATTGTTGTAAACAATGTAATAACGAGAATATGGTTTAAGAAAGTTAAATCCTTTCATAAAGTTAAACCCTACAAAAAGTACAACTATGCCTAAAAAGGCGAATAATCCAACTTTGGCGTCTTTAGAAATCTTCAAAATACTATTTAATAATTATCTGGGCAAAAATAAATAAACTACTGGCAATACAAGTTAAAAAAGAAAACTAGTTTTCTTTTTCTAAAGATATTTTATATTGTTTTACCGCCTCGGCTATTGCCTTTGCCAATTCATCTTGTCCTTTAATGCTATTAAGGTATGATCTTTCTTTTGGATTGCTGATAAAACCTGTTTCAATAAGTATGCTTGGCATTTTACATCTCCATAATACCATAAAGCCGGCTTGTTTAACACCACGACTGGCACGTTTAACGTTAGTAAAGTTTTTTTCAACGTTAGCCGCAATCTTTAAACTTTGTTCTAAGTAAGCACTTTGTAAAAAGCTAAAATAAATATGTGCCTCTGGCGAGTTGGGGTCAAAACCTTCATATTGTTCCTCGTAATCTTTTTCCAATAAAATTACTGCATTCTCTCGTCTTGCTACATCTAAGTTACCTTCACTTTTATGCAAGCCCATGCTAAAGGTTTCTGTACCAAATACATCAGTTTTTTTGTTGGCATTGCAATGTAGGCTTATAAATAAATCGGCATTTTTCCTATTGGCAATGCCTGCGCGTTCGTAAAGTTCAATAAATTCATCTTTATCTCTGGTGTAAATAATATCTACATCAGGCATACTGGCCTTAATCTTTTCACCTAATTTAAGTGCAACAGCTAAGGCTATATCTTTTTCATGTGTACCACCGTAGCTAGCCCCAACATCTTTGCCTCCATGCCCGGCATCAATGGTTACCGTTTTGATTTTTGGCTGCTGCATTTGGTCTAATGGAGCATACGCGCAAAGCATTATCAACAACAATACACAAGATATTGTGAAAGGTAATTTTAATAAGTACTGAGTTTTATATAGTTTTGCGTGCATTGACATACTACAATTTTATAACGTATAATTTGATTAACAGCATAATTCGTACATTTTGTTTTACCGTGTTGGTGTTAATGTGTTCAGTTGTTTATGCACAGAAGCCTAAAACGGCTCCCAAGGCAAACCCTAAACCATTAATTCCAGTGGTTGTCAAAACGTCTTTGGATAGTGTTAAGTCAAAATTCGTACCAACTGCTGATAGTATAGTTGATGAAACTGCAACAGACGAGCTAAAGGATACCGTTGAAGTTCGTTTAGCTAAATCGGCACTTAAGTCAAAAGTAAAATATTCGGCTCAAGACAGTATTGTATATAATGCCTTAACCCAAGAGGTGCTTCTTTATGGGAAGGCTAAAGTTATTTATGATGATTTAACTATTGATGCAGATTTCATAAAAATTGAATTAAGTAAAACCTTGGTTCATGCCACGGGTATTTTAGATAGTTCAGGTTATTTGCACGGTACGCCAGTTTTTAATCAAGGAGGAACAGAATACAAGGTTCAGCGTGTTTCCTACAACTATAAAAGTAAAAAAGGTTACTTAAGCGAGTTAAGAACTAAAGAGGGTGAGGGATATGTTAAGGGAACTGATGTAATCCGCTCTCCTGATAATGAATTTGGTATTCGCGAATCTTATTATACAACTTGCGATTTAGATACCCCACATTTCCATATTCAAGCAGCTCGTTTAAAAATAATTCCGGATAAGAAAA